>NZ_JBXXZH010000156.1:0-22480 GCF_059640475.1 Calothrix sp. CBUCES-K 9914 | reverse complement strand
CTAATCTATTATTTCGGAAGCCATATCTTTGAAAATCTACTTGGGATACTTGAATTAACTGCCCATTCTTGTATTCAAATGTAGCTACATCCAAAGCTCCGCTCTCATCACCTTTTGATGCTTCTGTACTATTTATCTGTACATATACTGGTTTTCCTTTAACTTGGCATAAGACATATATAAAGTATCCTTGCTTTCTTTTTTGTTCAGGACACTTTTCTGGTGCCGAATCTCCTTTAAATTGTTCTACCTTTTTGTTGTAATAATCCTTTTTGTTATTAGCTAAAGAAGGAAATGTAACGCCTAATACAAAAAAGGCAACAGTTAGTAATCGAACTAAATTAGTCATACTTCAGAATTTATACAAAACATTTATTATACGTAAAACATAACTGCTAAAAAAATACGTTGTACACAGTAATTTTACTGAAAATAAACCCTTTGGTAAACTGCCTTGGCATAAGTAAACAAAATATGGTAACTCTTGTCACTCAAACTAATTTTGTGATGGGAAATATTATTTATCATATATTTAATATGTTTTGTGTTTAGATAAATACCATAGTAAACTAGCTAAATGTTTTTTTAGTTGAGCTTATGTTTATATTTAACCTTTGAATATAAGTAATTTTTCGGTATCATTAACCCAGCAGCAATCAAGTTGAGTTTTAAGCAATTATTCATTGATAAAAATAAAGACTTTAAAAATCATTGACTGATTTATTTATTTTTTAAGTGTAAGAATTTTAGCAATGTGTGTGTTATGCTTGTCGTAGAAAGGTTGAGAGCAGCGTTTATTTTATAAATAAGTATAGCTTTTGACTAAAAGCAGATTAAAAAACAGCAAAGATTTTAGTAAAATGTACGCTGTACTGGCTACAATAAAAGTAAAAGGTTAACAAAAATTGTAAACTTTTCTGTAATTTATTAAGTAAAGATAAAAGATTCTAAAAGTGTTACTAGTCTTGAAGTCAAAGCTAGATATTTATTAAAAGTTTAACTAAAAAGTTCAACTTAGTTGTTCCAACACATTTACCTTCGTTTATCATAGTTTACTGCTATACACTTCCTCTTCAATAACTATGAAGCAAGGTACAAACCTTTGTAAAAATCTAAAATCTATTAGGATTCGTCTAGGGATGAGCCAGCAAGATTTAGCAAATTTTGCCGATGTTACTCTTTAGACTATAAAGACTATAAGTGGCGTTGAATCAGGACAATAGACTCCCAATGTTGCTATAACCTTGCGGTTGGCTAAGGCACTTGGTTGTAAAGTCGAAGATTTGTTTTGAATAGAGAAAGATTAATTCGTATCTTGACAAGTACCAGTTTAACAGTTGCTCGGTACTTTGAAACATCGCTTTGGTAGCAGATATTTAGTATTTAAACTGCGAACGGATCAAATCTGGACTTTTGTCATACTAGCAATAAATTATTGAGCATTATGTTGTCAAACATTCATACTTTTGCAGTGGGGCGGGCGCCACCTGCTTTGTCTCTACAAGTGAACAGTACTAATATACTTCATTCCCGAAATATAAGATGTACGTACATTATTCAATTCATGACTGTAGACCCACTCAATCCAAACAATTCTAGGAGAATTAATCATGTCAGACAATATTAGACAAATCGCTTTCTATGGTAAAGGTGGTATTGGTAAATCTACCACTTCCCAAAATACTCTGGCTGCAATGGCAGAAGTTGGGAAACGCATCTTGATTGTTGGATGCGACCCAAAGGCAGATTCCACACGCTTAATTCTTCACTGTAAAGCTCAAACTACTGTATTACACTTAGCAGCCGAACGTGGTGCTGTAGAAGACATCGAACTTGAAGAAGTGGTGATTGAAGGTTTCCGCAATATTAGATGCGTCGAATCTGGTGGTCCAGAACCTGGTGTAGGTTGTGCTGGTCGTGGGATTATTACGGCGATTAACTTCTTAGAAGAAAACGGCGCCTACCAAGATGTGGACTTTGTATCTTATGACGTTCTTGGTGACGTAGTTTGTGGTGGTTTCGCAATGCCGATTCGTGAGGGGAAAGCTCAGGAAATCTACATCGTGACATCGGGTGAAATGATGGCAATGTTCGCTGCCAACAACATTGCTCGTGGTGTTCTCAAGTATGCTCATACTGGTGGTGTGCGCTTAGGTGGTTTGATTTGTAATAGTCGTAATACTGACCGAGAAGACGAACTGATTAGCACATTAGCTGCTCGGTTAAGCACCCATATGATTCACTTTGTCCCCCGCGATAACATCGTTCAACACGCTGAGTTGCGTCGGATGACTGTCAACGAGTATGCACCAGATAGTAACCAATCAAATGAATACCGCATATTAGGCGAGAAGATCATCAACAATACAAATCTTGCTATCCCCACACCAATTGAGATGGATGAGTTAGAAGATTTGTTGATTGAATTCGGTATTCTTGAAAGCGAAGAAAACGCTGCAAAACTTATTGCCACAGCTACTAATGCTGCTGACACAGAGAAAAAACAAGAAGACGCTCAAGGTGAAGCTCTTGAAGCGCTGAAAAAAGGTAACGTTGAAATAGTTGCTGGTGAGAAGAAAAAATAAGATTTTTACTCTCTCTTCAAGACGCAGTAAAAATTACAAAGTGGGCTATTACAAAGTGGGCTAAAAATGCCCACTTACTCCCAAGCGTAAAAGTTTTTAGTTTTTAAAAAATAGGAGGTTTAATTATGCTTTAGTAATAGTCAATTTAATTGACTCTCACAAATATTCATACGCGAAATACTAATTTTGTTTTTCGTCTCCTGTTATTGGTTGATTAATTTTTGAGTTGGGGATAGAAAATTATTTTTTCCATCCCCTTTTCTTTATTCTGAATCACTATCAATTAGATTATTTTCTTCCTCTAGCAATATTGTATCGATTGAAATTACTTGAATTCCAGTATCTATGGGTAAAATAAAAACTGCCTCAGAACTAATATGTTCGGGTTTATCGGTTTCTGAAGTGATAAATACTAGTTGGTCAGAGTCTTTAATATTTAGAGCTTCTGATGGGTCAGTATCTTGGGCGCCATAATTAAATGTATCAGTTGCATATTCAACACAAGCACTAGTATCTTCGCCTTCTGAGGTTTCTGAAGCAATAATTATTAGTTGGTCAGAGTCTTGAATATTTGGAGCTTCTGATGGGTCAGTGTCTTGGGCACTGTCATTCCATATATCAGTTGCGTCTTCAATAGAAGTGCTAGTATCTTCTAGTTTCTCTGTTTCCGAAGTGCTAATTACTCCTTGCTCAGAGTCTTGAAGATTTAGAGTTTCTGATGGGTCAGTGTCTTGGGCACCGTCATTCCATATATCAGTTGCGTCTTCAATAGAAGCACTAGTATCTTCTAGTTTCTCAGTTTCCAAGGTGCTAATTACTGCTTGGTCAGAGTCTTGAATACTTAGAGCTTCTGATGGGTCAGTGTCTTGGGCGCCGTCATTCCATATATCAGTTGCGTCTTCAATAGAAGCACTAGTATCTTCTAGTTTCTCAGTTTCCAAGGTGCTAATTACTGCTTGGTCAGAGTCTTGAATACTTAGAGCTTCTGATGGGTCAGTGTCTTGGGCGCCGTCATTCCATATATCAGTTGCGTCTTCAATAGAAGCACTAGTATCTTCTAGTTTCTCAGTTTCCAAGGTGCTAATTACTGCTTGGTCAGAGTCTTGAATACTTAGAGCTTCTGATGGGTCAGTGTCTTGGGCGCCGTCATTCCATATATCAGTTGCATCTTCAATAGAAGCACTAGTATCTTCTAGTTTCTCGGTTTCAGAGGTGCTAATTACTGCTTGGTCAGAGTCTTGAATACTTAGAGTTTCTGATGGGTCAGTGTCTTGGGCGCCATAATTAAATGTATCAGTTACGTACTGAACTGACTGATTAGCATCAAAGGTAGTATTTTGTGCTGTATCGATTTTACCACCGACAACAGCATGGGTAGCTCCTTCAGCTACAGTTTTAACTGCATATCCTACACCTTTAGCTGTCTGGGACAAACCCCCACCGATTGTCTTGGCGGCGCCTTCTAGACCTTTGGTAGTATGGTTAAAGCCCTGAGCAATTCTTTTTCCTGCTATAGCAGCAGCTATTGAACCCAATGTACCGCCAATAATTCCACCTATTAGGAGTTTATTTAATTCAGGATTTTTCTCTTTTTCGGATAAACGAGGATTTAGTCGAGGTGTTGTATTTTCAACCATGATTCTTTAACTCCTTAAGTAAAAAAGATTATTTATTCTGTTAATTTAACGACTAAAGATAATAGTTTAACCCTTCTTTTGATAGAGAATATTATTTATTGCATACGACTTTAGTTATAATAATACAAAGTCTATTTAGATTCATAGAAATAATATTTGTGTAACCCATTTTAGTTTGTGATACAAGTATAAAAAAGCCTCTCCGATGAGAGGCTTTACTATGAATTTACTAAACTTTTAAACAAAAAAGTCACTTGCTCTTACTGCTATTGCTCCGGCAATTGCTGAAGCTACTAAAGAGATAAAAGCGGTGTTAAATACCCACCAAGCGGCGCCTGCAACAGCTTTTTTAGTTTCTACTGCTTGTTTTTGCGCTTGTTCTTTAATAGCGTTGAGGCGTTTTTGTGTTTCTTGCTGGATGCGTTCGGCTTGATGTAATACCTTATCGCGCGAGGCTTCAATTTGATCAATAATTTTGTTAGCTTGCGCTTCGGAAATATCAGAGCGCGAACTAAGGACAGCTACTAGGGTATCACGGTCGAATTGACCAAGGCGCCCGCTTAAGGCTTCAAATCCTGCTTGCGGGTCGTCAAACAATTTGGCAAAGTCTTGTTGTATACCTTCGTAGTTAAGTTCGGGACGCTCAAGTGAGTTGAGATATTCACGAACTTTACCAAAAACGCCATCAATAACTGACTGCACTCTTTGCTGAATTTGTTGGAATTGTTCAACAATAGAGTTGCGAACTGATTCGATTTGGTCTACTATCTGGTTTGCTTCTTCTTCCGAAATATCCTCACGTTGGGACAATAAAGCTACAATTGTCGAACGGTCGATTAAAGATGCGCGCTCACCCAAAGATGATACTCCTGCGCGGGGGGAAGATAGCAATAATTGTAAGTCGCGCTTGATACCTTCGGGGTTGAGTTCTTCTTTATTAGTGTTACGCAAGTATTTTTCAAGACTTTGTTCAAAGTCGAAAGCTCCTCTAGTTGCACGGTTTGCTAGGCGCCGTGGTGCTTTAAGTATGTTATTGATAGCTTCAGTTACAGTGTCAATGGTGCGATTAACTTGCTCTTCGCTTAATCCCGTTTGAGACAATAGCTTAACTAGCGTTTCTCTATCAACTTGAGATAGTCGGTCGGTTAATGCATTGGTGCCAGCTTTGGGGTCTTCAAATAGTTTTTGCAAGTCTTGCTGGATACCTTCTGGGTTAAGTTCCTCTAAGTTGGTACTGCGGAGATATTCAGCAATAGTAGTAGTTGTTTTTTCGTACTGTTCTTTAGCTTTATCCGCTACTTGTTGAGGAGCTTGCAAAACTCGATCACGCACTGACAACAGGTTATCAATAGTTTGGTTTACCTGCTCTTCACTCAAATCTTGGCGTTGACTGAGTAATTTTACCAAAGTCTCGCGGTCAAACTGCG
Source organism: Calothrix sp. CBUCES-K 9914 (assembly GCF_059640475.1). Lineage (NCBI taxonomy): Bacteria > Bacillati > Cyanobacteriota > Cyanophyceae > Nostocales > Calotrichaceae > Calothrix > Calothrix sp. CBUCES-K 9914. Next base: position 16,831 of record NZ_JBXXZH010000156.1, on the reverse strand, counting down.
ATAATCTTCCACGTAAAGCAGATAATCCAGCTTGAGGGTCAGAGAGCAATTTTCCAAAATCGCGCTCAATACCTTGAGGGTTAAGTTCTTCAAGGTTAGTATTCCGCAAATAATCTTCGACGCTTTGGCGCACTTGCGAAGCTTTTGCTTTTGCCTGCTCTTGAAGTTCGTTCGCTTTATTTAAGACATTATCGCGAGTGCGTTCGAGTTGGCTAACAATATTATTAACTTCCTCTTCGTTAATATCTTGGCGTACAGCAAGTAATTTCACCAAGGTATCGCGGTCAAATTCTTTGAAACGCACGCTTAACTCATCAAATCCAACTTCTGGGTCTTCAAGCAACTTACTTAAATCTCGCTCAATACCTTCTGGGCTAAGTTCAGCTTTTCCGGTTGAACGTAGATAATCTTCAACTTTAGTACGAATGTCTTGGGATTTTTCTCGTGCTGCTGCTTGTTGCACCGTTTCATAAATGGACGCGCGGATACTTTCCATTTCTCCCGCTATTTCTTTAACCCTTGCTTCACTCAAATCACCTCGTTGGTTTAGCAAGTTAGTAAAGTAGTCCTGGTTAAGGTCTTCTAACTGGCGCTGAACGGTTGCGGGGTTTGCGTTTGAGTCGTAGATGACTTCTGGGAATTCATCTTTAATAGTAATGCGGTTGAAATGCCAAGGCAAAGAATCGAGAATATATTCTTCGACATCTGCTTTAATCGTGTTGCTGGGTGATGCGGGCAATTTTTGAGCTACAGTACTGCCAAGTTGACTTGCCTGTTGAGTGGCTTGGTCTTTTAGTTTTTGCAGTTGTGAGGTAATTTTCTCAACATCTACGTTTTGAGCTTTTTTTAAGACTTGCTGCAACTGACTTGTAACTTTATCTACATCTAGATTAGAAAAGTCTACTTTTTTGAGAACCACTGGTAAAGCACTACCTACACCAACTTCAATCGCTTGCTTTAGTAAACCATTACCTTGCTTACCATTCCTGACTCCTGCTGTAACCAATTCTTGAAGACGTTGACTCAATTGCTCAGGTTGTAAATCTTCAGGTGTTGCAGAGGAAAGTAATTTGATTACTTGGTCTGTAGGATTTTGCTGATTATATTGCTTCCAGGCGCCTTCAAGTTGGTCAGCAATGCGATTAATATCTTCCTTGGAAAAATCTGTACGACTGCTAATTAAATCAACAAACGTTTGGCGATTAATATTTTTAAGTAAGTCATTATCCGCAATAGACCCTAAATCAGCATCTTTGAGAATTTTTTCAAACTGATTGCCAATTTCTTTAACGTCTAGTGAAGGTAACTGTAAAGAGCTTAAAGAACTAGAAAGTGTATTTTTGATACTATCTGGGTTAAATCCTGAAGTTAACTCACGTCGAACTGCCGCTGTAATTTCTTCAGCAGTAGACACCATTTGCTGTTTTGCCGCGTTGGCGCCTAAAGCAGCAGAAGCTGTACCCATTATCCCTTGCATACCGCCCTTTGCAGTACTAACAAGAGAGCCAATTAAAGAACCTACAGCGTTTGAACCTAACCACATAATCAGCGTAAAATACGCAGACCAGATGACTACACCAATGGTTGCTCCTAAAAAGGCATTTTCAATTAAACTCAGTTTTACTGCTAAAAAACTAGCAGCAAATAAAGCAATACTTGAAGTGATAAGTGCCCATAAGCCAACAGTGGATTCAACTTTACGAACTGTACTACCCAAGCTTTCCGACTCGTCAGAATCTGAACCTGAGCTTCCTAAAGCCGAAATACCTACAGCAACTGAGAGATTTGTCAGTAGTAATTGAAAAGCAAACGTCATCAATATACCCGCAAACAAAGCTACTAAAAATTTAGGACCAGAAAAAACTAGTGAAGCTTCTTCTGCTGTTAAAACGTCACCTCTAACCGGGATTTGTACTAATTGCAAAGCAGTTAGTGTATGGAACATATTATTTCCTCACTTTGAATCTTAATGAAACACGTAAAGGTTAGAACGCCATTGTTTCGTTTTTTTCTTTACTTCAATTACAAAGTTAAGAATATAACTAATTATCAGCATCTTTCTAAGGAATGAGTTAATTAGTTTATTTAGTTCTACATTTCTTTAATTTATATACTTATATAATTATGTAAGGCAGTACTCAAATATAGTGAAAATTAAGTTGTAACTCAGTTCCAAAGAATTTTCTTTGCAAAACTGTGACTAGATTCTAGCAAAAATACGTGACTATTTTCTAGCATTAAATGTAAGTAATGAAAGTCGTCACAATAGTGATTTTGTACTAAATCGCATTTAATATAAGTAAAAAATTATAAATATCAATTATCTCTGGAGTGCATTTGTATTTTACTATACTTATTTTTTCTAAATAATGAAATAACTCTATGACTTTTGAGAGAGAACACCTCATACAAATGGTTGATGTAAAGCTAGTTTAAAAATGTGGCAATGGTGTTAATAACACAAAGTTAATGCTCAAGTTTTTTGCATTAGTCGATAAGCAAACAGCAATTGTATCAAAATAATTTTGATTAGGAAAAAAGGAGTAAAATGATGGAAACTCAAGTTCCAGAGCAAAAATATATTAACGATTCAGAAACAGCAGTAAAATTAGATAATTCAGCACCAGAGATTCAAGTAGAACAGGCGCCTGCTGAACTTAATTATCAAGCGCAAAGAGTTAGTCGCAGGATTTGGCATGACTAAAAAACAAATTGTAGGAAAAACTGCCTCTGAATCATCAAGCTAATAATACTGACAGTCAGGCTTTTCAGAGCTACTCCGTTTTTAAGAAGGCGCCTTTTAAGAGTAAGCCTTTTTTTTCGTGGAGTTCTCTTAATGAAACTTTTATTATTGAACAGTGAATTTTTTACGTCTTTAGTAAAAAAACACTATTATTTGTAATAAAGTAAGTATATTTCTTTATTATCCTTCAGAAGTGGTATAAAAAAGCTTATTTTTTTATTAACACTTGATTTCTTGCTTGTATATGTCTATAGACAGGCGACTTGACTCAAATAGGTTTCTAAACTTACAAAATTGAGCGAAACAAAGTAAGATAGTTAAAGTAATAGTAACTATATAGCAGGACAGGCAAGATGCCTATCCTACGGTTATTTATTGCCAGACGTAAATTAGGATAAATAAGATAATCCAAATCACATCGACAAAGTGCCAGAAAAGCGAGGTCGCGTATACTCCGTAGTGACCGTTATCAAAGTTACCTGGAATGAATGAGCGCGCGAGAATTATTGTTTGTAAGATAATACCTGTCAGAACGTGTAAACCGTGGAAACCTGTTAGTAGGTAGAATAGACCACCAAATACGCCTGTGGTAAAACCAAATTCTAAGCCACCCCATTCAACTGCTTGACCGTATAAAAAGTAGCTGCCCATTAACATTGTTAATAGCAGAAATATCCGGTATCCCCAGAGGTTATGACGTAGTAACGCGCGTTCTGCGAAGTAAATAACAAAGCTACTTGATACTAAAATAACTGTGTTGATTATTGGTTCTTTAATTTCTAGACCAGATACACCAGCAGGTAGCCACGTTGGTGTAGATAGTTTAGTGACTATGTACGCTGCAAAGAAGCTTAGAAAGATTACACTTTCTGAAAGTAGAAATACGACGAAGCCATATTGTTTATTTCCTTCTTCGTCATGTTCATGTGCATGTGGCGCCTGTATATGGGTTTTTATTGAACTTTCCATGATTAGTAAGTAAGAGGGGTAAGGGGGAAAGGGTAAGGGGGAAAGGTGTTTCCCCTTTAACTATTACCAAATCATTCTTGGTGTCCGGTGCCTGCTACTAATGGCTCGTTCATGCCGTAACCGTAGGGTGGTGATACAACAACGGGAATTTCTTCAAAGTTTTCAACGGGTGGTGGTGAGGATACTAGCCACTCTAAACCAATCGCACGCCAAGGATTATCGGGCGCCTTGTCTCCATTTATCCAAGAACTAATCATGTTTAAGATAAACGGTAATGTTGACATCCCAAGTATAAAACCACCAATACTAGCGATGATGTTCCAAAATGTGTATTCGGGGTCGTATGATGCAACTCGGCGTAACATTCCGTGTAAACCTAGTGGATGCATTGGGAAAAAGTTTAAGTTAGTACCAATGAAGGCTAACCAGAAGTGTAATTTACCTAAACCTTCATAGTACATACGTCCGGTCATTTTGGGGAACCAGTGGTAGATGGCGGCAAATAAGCCCATTGTTACCGTTCCATAAAGAACATAATGGAAGTGACCGACAACAAAGTAAGTGTTATTTACATGGATGTCGATGGGAACAGAGGAGAGCATAATTCCCACTACACCAGCGAACACGAACATTATTAAGCCACCCAAGGCAAATAACATTGGTGTGTTAAGTCGAATTTTGCCACCCCAAATTGTTGCTAACCAAGCAAAGACTTTAATACCAGTTGGCACCGATACAAACATCGTCGATACCATGAACACCATTCGCATCCAACCAGGTGTGCCGCTGGCATACATGTGGTGGACCCAAACCAAGGCACTAACTGCGGCTATCATCAGTGAGGAGATTGCAACTACTCTGTATCCAAATAACGGCTTGCGCGAGTAAACTGGAAAAATTTCCGAGAAAATACCAAAAATTGGCAGTATTATTACGTAAACCGCTGGATGTGAATAAAACCAGAACAAATGCTGAAATAGTACTGGATTTCCACCTTTATCTGGATTGAAAAATGCTGTTCCAACACTCAAATCAAACAGTAGCATAATGGCGCCTGCTGTTAATGCTGGTAGTCCAAATAACTGGATAATTTGCGCGCTGAAAACTGCCCAAACGAACAGTGGCATACGGAAGAACGTCATTCCCGGCGCCCGCATTTTGACGATGGTAGTAACAAAATTCACGCCACCCATAATAGAGGAGACACCAGAAACTGCTACTGCCAAAAGCCAAATAAACTCACCGTTGATTAAATTGCCTGTAGGGTTTTGGGTACTAACTGGAGGATAAGACCACCAACCAGCTTGGGCAGGACCACCCGGTACGAAGAAGCTCACCATTAATAATAGACCTGCAACGGGCACCATCCAGAAAGCTGCTGCGTTTAGGCGGGGAAATGCCATATCGCGGGCACCTATCATTAGTGGTACGAGATAATTAGCAAAACCTACAAGTGAAGGGTTTACACGTCCAGTTTTTGTGGTAAACTGCTCTGACATTGAGTTTGGGGCAAGTCGATGCGAGTTGGTTATGTGAGAGTGTCAACGGGCGAGCAAGAAGATGCATTGGAGCAGCAAACAGCTCGGATAAACAAAGCTGGCGCCGTGTTAATTTTTAGTGATATTGAATCAGGGAGAAACGACACTAGAAAGGAATTTAATAAGATGTTAGCGATGTGCCGTGAGGGTCAAATAAAAGAAGTCATCGTAACTCGTGTTGACAGACTTGCAAGGTCAGTAATAACAATAAGTAAAACAATAGCTTTGTTCGAGGAATTAGAAGTCAAGCTTATTATCCTTGATGCCCCAGTTGATGATTCGTCGTCACCTTTCGGTTGGTTCTCATTAAACCAAATGGCAGGTTTAGCAGAATTTGAATCAAGATTACTTCAAAATAGAGTAAAGCATGGGCTAGCGTATTTCCGCGAACAAAACAAAGCATGTCCACAGCCACCGTTCGGTTATGTGAGAATTGATGAGAAAAATGAACCGGATATGACTTTACATAAATCTGGTAAAACTCACTATCGCATCGCGGCAGAAATAATTGAATACTTCTTAGAAAATAAAGCGTCGTTACGAAACACTGTCCAATATTTCAGAAAGAAATATGATGTTAAGTTTTCACCGCCAGGGCTACGCGGTTGGTTCAGAAATCCAGTCTTGAGAGGTCATACTCGGTACGGTGTTAGAAAAAGCCGCATAGATTCTTCAAAGTGGGATATCCGAGAAAATACTCACACAGCCTTAATGTCAAAGGAAGTTTATGAACAGATTGAAGCGCAGTTATCAGAGAATAAGAATCTTTGGGGGAAAAATTTTGAAGGTGGTAACAATACAAACAGCGTTGGTCGCTATTTATTGTCAGGGCAAATAATTTGTGGTGCTTGCGGGTATAAGTGCTATGTTCACGACCGAAAAAAAACTAATGGAATCCGTTGTAAACGCCGAAGAATTTACGGTGATGCAGAATGTAATAATAAAACAGCAGTTCCATTAGATAAGGTTATCGAAGCTGTTGATAATGCTTTGACAGCAAGGGCTATTGAGCTAAAGAATTACACTGTTAACAATCAACCAAATATTGAAGAAACACCAGAGATTGTTGAATTAAAGACTCGGTTAGAAAATTTACAGAAAATGCCGCAGGATGAAATTATTGAGGATGCGGTACGGAGAACAATATTAAAAATTCAACAGTTGCAACAAAAGAATACTCATGGTGTAACTGTGAGTAATCACTTAATAAATCAACTTAGGGAATCGTTTAATGATTACGAGTTCTTCAAGGCTCTTCCGCACGAAGTAAAGAGCCAACTGTATAAAAAATTTGTAAAACACGTCAAGGTTTTAAACGGCAATATTGTCGAGGTCGCGCTCATTGATATACTGGGGTAGTAGCGACGGGTCAGCCATTATTTTAGTTTTCGTTTTAACATCAAGGTGTTTAATCTTTTGATACAACAAGCCAAGTCTTAGAAGCGCTTCTGGCAATGTTTCTTTTTTCATGTAAACAAAAGTGATTATTTTATATGAGATACTAGCACAGAATTTTTTTTGAAATATATCGTAGTAAACAATTTTGAAATAAACCACCTGATAATCAGAAGCTGTACGTAAGAACCCCGTAAACCTAATTAATCAAACTAGTTTGAGCCAATACGTAACAGTTAAATTTAGCAAATATAGTTCAATTTATTAAAAATTTAACAAGCTGTTGAAGCAAGCAATTTTATTATATACTATTAACAAAAAATGCGACATTTATGGCATAGAAAAACCATCAAATGAGATATAACTGTTTGATCAGCAATTAATTGTTCGTTCGCGCGAGGGATTGAGTTAAGGCATTGTCATTGGATTGGGTATAGGCACCTACATCGCAAGTTATAGGTTTGCCTATACACCACCATATATAAAAAAATAAGTGATGTATATCACATAAAATTTCTTAAATAATCACTGACAATAAAAATAGGGTGGGTATTGCCCACCCGGAGTGTTTTTCAAAAATCAAATAGTAGCTCTATATCTTTCTAATAATGAGCAAGAAATGAGCATAAAATGAACAGTTTTTGAGCTACCCAATTATTCCGATAAGTGATATAGTAGTTTACGCTACTATATATAAATAATTTTATTTTTATGTAGTTTAGTATACATACCGCAGTTTATAGAAGATTCAGCAATGTTTGAATCATTTTGAGAAAAGCTCCTCTATTGCTTATTTACAAAGTGTTGATTGCAGCAAACACACATTTACATTACTTGACTAAATTCCCTTGGATGATGGTGCTTGGGAGTAGAGGGATAGAGGCAAGCATTTATTTATGAGATACGCTCACGTTTTACAATACAGTGAAGAAGATTGTGGTGCTGCTTGTCTAGCTACAATTGCCAAACATTATGGACGCACTTTCACTCTAAATCATGTCCGCGAAGCCGTAGGTACTGGACAACTAGGCACAACTATGTTGGGGCTGAAACGGGGAGCAGAAACACTAGGGTTTAATGCCCGTGCTGTGAAAACTTCAAAAGAATTATTAAACCAAATTTCGGAGGCGCCCCTACCAGCAATTATTCACTGGAAAGGTAATCACTGGGTTGTTTTATATGGGAAGAAAGGCAAAAAATGTGTAGTTGCTGATCCAGCGGTAGGTATTCGTTATCTTTCACCTCAAGAGGTAGCAGAAAGTTGGACAGATTGGTTAATGTTGTTACTCCAACCCGACCCAGTAAAGTTTTATGCCAATGAGAATGACTCGGTAGGTGGGTTTTGGCGGTTCTTTAAGCGTGTTTGGGTTTATCGCGGTATTCTAGCGCAAGTTTTACCGCTAAATTTAATTTTGGGGTTGCTGTCTTTAGCTTCCCCTTTTTTGCTGCAAATTCTTACGGATGATGTATTAGTTAGAGGTGATACAAAATTACTGACTACTGTAGCAATTTCTGTAGTAGTAATGAATGTTATTTCCCGCAGCCTTTCGTTTGTCCAGTCTAACTTAATTGCTCACTTTGCTCAACGTTTGCAACTAGGATTAGTTCTGGAATTTGGGCGCCAGATTCTGCGATTACCTCTTTCTTATTACGAAGCGCGTCGTAGCGGAGAAATTGTAAGTCGTTTGCGAGATATTGACCAAATTAATCAGTTAGTCGCTCAAGTTGTCATAAGTTTACCTAGCCAATTTTTTATTGCGCTGGTTTCTTTTAGCCTCATGGTTTTTTATAGCTGGAAATTAACATTAGTGGCTGTATTCGTCGCTATAGTGATGAGTTTATCTACAATAGTCTTTCAGCCAACCTTGCAACAAAAAACTCGTGAGCTTTTAGTTCAAGAAGCAGAAACTCAAGGTGTTTTAGTAGAAACTTTTAAAGGCGCGCTGACTCTTAAAACTACTACATCGGGGCTACAGTTTTGGGACGAATTTCAAGTTAGATTTAGTCGTCTTGCTAATGTTACATACCGTACAATTCAGATTGGGATTATTAATAATACATTTTCTGGCTTTTTTTCTAGTATTGGTAGCGTTATCCTACTTTGGTTTGGTGGCAACTTGGTAATTAACCCTGTAGAACATTTAAGTATTGGGAAGCTACTTGCATTTAACTCAATGAATGCCAATTTTGTTGGCTTAATTGGCACTTTAATTGGTTTTGTCGATGAATTTACTCGTGCGAAAACTGCCACGCAACGCCTAACAGAAGTTATAGATGCAACTCCAGAAAATGAAGACGATGGCAAAAAGCCTTTTGCAAATATCCCCGGTGATGCTGATATTATTTGTACAAAGGTTAACTTTCATTATGCTGGTAGGTTAGATTTAATTGAAGATTTTTCTTTAACTATTCCTGGTGGTAAAGTTGTCGCCATCATTGGTAAATCTGGCTGTGGTAAAAGCACTTTAGCTAAACTGATTGCTGGGTTATATCCTGTGCAATCGGGAAATATTCGCCTTGGACTTTACAATCAGCAAGACCTTTCTCTTGATTGTCTACGGCAACAGGTGGTTCTTGTTCCCCAAGAACCTCACTTTTGGAGTCGTTCGATTGTGGAAAACTTTCGTTTAGGGGCGCCATTTGCAACGTTTGAGCAGATTGTTAGAGCTTGCCAAGTGGCTGAGGCTGATGAATTTATCAGTAAATTACCTGATAAATATCAAACTATTCTAGGGGAGTTTGGCGCCAATATATCTGGTGGGCAACGTCAAAGACTTGCTATAGCAAGAGCGATTGTCACAAATCCACCAGTTTTGATTTTAGATGAATCTACTGGTGGGTTAGACCCAGTCAGTGAAGCGCAAGTTTTAGATCAATTATTTGAGCATCGTCGGGGTAAAACTACAATTTTGATTACTCACCGTCCGAAGGTAGTGTCGCTTGCTGATTGGATTATATTATTAGATCAGGGCAAGTTGAAAATTCAAGGTTCTCTTTCAGATCTACGCTCTCAACCAGGAGAGCATATGAACTTTTTAATTTCTTAATTATTTATTTGTTAGGAGTAAGCTATGCTTTCTGGCCACAATCAAAAATTATTTCCCGGAATTGATAGTGCAGACTTTCTGCCTCCTATTAGTCCTTGGATATCATTAACCGGAATATGTCTAGTTGGTGCTGTTGGCTGTGCAGGCGCCCTTAGTTCATGGGTGAAATACAATGTTATCGTGAAAGCTGCTGGTACTGTGCGTCCTACAGGAGATGTACGTGTAGTGCAATCAGACATGGAAGGAACTGTTAAAAATATTTTTGTTAAAGAAAATCAGAATGTTAAAAAAGGCTCGGCGCTCGCTATGTTGGATACTGAGCAACTACAAATTAAAAAAAGCCAACTGCTAGGCGACATTCAGCAAGGTATGCTACAACTATTTCAAATTAACGCTCAAATTAAAACTTTAGATACTCAGATTTCATCTGAATCTAAAGTGAGCGAGCGCTCAGTTTCTGCTGCTTCTTCAGATTTGGAACGTAATCAACGTTTATATATTGAACAAATAAGTAAAACTAACAATGAATTTCTAGCAGCCCAAGCCGACTTGCAAAAAGCTTATTCAAGCTTGCAAAAAGCTAAAGCAGATTTAGAATTTGCTACTGTTGATAGCGAACGCTACCAACAGCTTTCGCAAGCTGGCGCCATTGGTAAGCGTGAATTTGAGCAGAAAAAACTAGTTGTTATGCAGACAAAATCAATAGTTGAAACTGAAAAAAAAGCTATTGAAATCGCTAAAGCCAAACTTGCATCAGCAAAAGCCGCTCTTAATCCTAGTAAAGCAGCGGTAGCAATTGCGAGCGGAAAAATTACTCAAGAGAGAGCTAGAGGTGAATCAACTATCGCCACTTTGAATAAAGAGAAACAAGCTTTAATTCAGCGGCAAGCTGAAATGCAAAACCAAATTAATCAATCTAACAAAGAACTTTTACAAGTTAAAAAATCGCTTGAAAATAGCATAATTCGGGCAACCAGTGATGGCATTATCCTCAAGTTAAACCTACGCAACCCTGGTCAAGTTGTGCGCGTTGGTGAATCTATTGCCGAAATTGTTCCTGATAATGCTCCTCTATTAATTAAAGCAAACATTCCTACTACTGAAATTAGAAAGGTTGCAGTTGGTCAAAAAGTGCAATTGCGAGTTGATGCTTGTCCTTATCCTGATTACGGTACTCTTAAAGGTAATGTCAATGCCATTTCTCCAGATGCAATTACACCTCAAACCAACAGTGTAGGTGGAGCAATATCCAGTGTTGCTAGCTATTTTGAAGTGACAATTAAACCTGAGAGCCGCTCATTTGGAAATAACGGGCGCCAGTGTGTAATTCAAGCAGGAATGGATGCCAAAGCTGACATTATTTCTAAACAAGAAACTGCACTTCAATTTATTCTTAATAAAGTCAGGTTTGCAACAGATTTGTAAATTATTTCAAAAACTTAAAAACTTCCAAAAATTTAATTCTCCCGGAATGTGGAATGGGCATCCTTGCCCGTTCCAAACGCGAGGCAGCCAAGGATGCCCCGAAGTTTGGCGGGAAGAACATCTCCCCGCCAACTTCTCTCCACCCACAAGAAAATTTTACATATTTTTATACTTGGAAGCCTCCAAGATTCCCGACTGATTTAATAAGTCAGGAATTTTATTCCACATAATAATATTTTAGATTCCTCGTCATTCTAAGCTTTGCTATTTTTGCAAATTATATAGGATTACTGTATACCTAAAGCTCTAATGTGTAGGGTTTTTTTAGTAAATAGTTCGCTGCAACGTGAAGGCGAAGATGTATATATTTAAAGCCCTAACACATCAAGGTGTATTAGTAATTTTTCAGATAACGTAGCATTGCTAACATCATAGATAAAAAAAGAAGTGATGCATATCACATCAAATTTACAAAATAATCGCTGACAACAAGAGTTGATTAAAAAACTGAAGCTACATAAGTTATTTTTCCTAATTAATAGAAAATGAATAATAAATGAGCATGAAATGAACAGTTTTTGATCTACCAGGTAAGTTTGAGAGAAGGTACTCTAGTAGGAGTTGGTTATAAATTGATTGTACTAGCTATGTATTTTGGTACAACATATAAGGTGATAAACCAACAGTCATCTTTTGATACGTTTTATCCTCCTTTGGGTGGATAGATTTTATCCTCCCATAAGTAGATAGAAGAAAAGTTATTGTAATATATATTAATAATTACATAGCTTCTCTGTATAAACACTGAAACAAAATTGAGGAAGATTTATGTCTAACACTAAAATAGCTGGTTTCCAATCTAACCTTTTTGAAGAATTGAATGATGCAGATTTAGTGACAGTGGTAGGTGGCGGCGTCACTGATACTTTGCTAAATGGCGTTGCTAGCGCTAATAATGGTATAGGGAACGGAGGTACACCTACAACAGGTCTTGTTCACTTAGTATCAAATACATTGATAGCAACTGGGAATTACGGAAATGGCGTTGGTAATGGATTAGAGCTTGGTCTTCAAGCTGTTAATGCAACAGTAACAGATACTGCGACCCAAGTAGGGTGAGAATGTTAGTACTTCATTCCGGCATCATTATGATACCTAACACTCTCTGAACTACCAAAGAGGACTGGAGTTAGTTTTTAACTCCAGTCCTTAATTTTTTTACTTTATGTAAGTATGCATAATTTGCACTATGTCGATCTGTAAGTCTTAATAATCGAAAAATCGAATATTACCAAGAACTTTATGAAATTATTTACGCCAAGATATATCTTAACTACCTCAGTTCCTCAATTTTTTAGGTTTAAACAGTTAGGTACTAGTTACCGAACAGAGGTTATAGCAGGTGTTACAACGTTTATGACTATGGCTTATATTTTGGTTGTGAATCCCAGAATCTTATCAAATGCTATATTTATCGAACAGCCAGGTGATTTGTTCAATCAGCTTCTGACTACCACTGCCGTTTCCTCAGCGATTGCAACTGCTCTAATGGGACTGTTGGCTAATTATCCCTTTGCACTGGCGCCCGCAATGGGTCTAAACGCTTTTTTTGCTTTCTCAGTTGTGTTGGACTTACAGATGAATTGGCGACTGGCGCTGACGGCTGTCCTGATTGAAAGCTTAATTTTTATCGGCTTGATTCTATCTAATATCCATATCCAAATTATCAAAGCAATTCCAGCTTCCCTCAAACATGCCACTGTGGCAGGTATTGGTTTGTTCATCGCCTACATTGGTCTTTCTGGTGTCCCTGAAGCTCCTACCTTGGGAGCAGGTATGATTGTTGCCAGTAAAGCGACGTTAACAACTATTGGCTCCTTCAGGGAACCAGCAACTTTACTCTCAGCTTTTGGTTTATTGCTTACGGCTACTTTGGTCGCACGTCAGATTAAAGGAGCGATGTTATGGGGTATTTTGGCTACAGCGCTCTTAGGTTGGATACTAGGCATTGCTCCTTGTCCCCAGAAAATTATCGCCCTACCTGAATGGCCACAAGGTTTGATGGGTCAGGACTTCACAGGCTTTAGTTACCTTACACCCAAGCAAATCTGGAACTTTGTGTCTGTCACACTTACCTTTTTATTTGTAACTTCTTTCGACACCATCGGCGCCCTCACTGGTTTGGGACAACAGGCTGGTTACATTAACGAAAATGGTGAATTGCCTCGTGCGACAAAATCTTTGTTAGCAGGTGGTTTAGGCATAACTTTTGGAGCATTGATGGGTACTTCCCCATGCGCGACCTATCTAGAATCTGCCTCCGGTATATCCGAGGGGGGACGGAGTGGTTTCACATCTATGGTAGTGGCAGCCCTGTTTCTGCTTTCTGTGTTATTTACACCGTTATTTGCAGCAATTCCCGCTTTCGCTACGGCGCCTGCATTGATTATGGTAGGTTTTTTGATGATGAGTAGCGTGCAAAACATTAATTGGAATGATCCAGCAGAAGCAATTGCCGCATTCCTAATTGTTTTGACCATGCCCCTAACTTACTCTATTGCAGAGGCGTTGGCAATTGGCTTCATTATCTACCCCCTGATTAAAGCTTCTCAAGGACTGGCTCGTAAAGTGAATAAAACTGTATATTTTCTGGCAGCTATCTCTGTGTTTCACCTTGTACTAAAGAGTTAAGAAGTAGGGTGTTGACTTTGTGAAAAATTAGCCAAAAAGCTTTATACTATTTTCAAGTTGCAACTTGCATAATATTTACATAATGTCAACTATCCATTAGTAGAAGCCACGCTATGTTAGCACATGATAACTTTTAAAAAATGTAATGAAATGTATAGCTTTTTTTATATACATCGATTAAAGGAAAATATGTAAAGTTGAGGAAAGATGATGGCATCTCTGTCAAAACGACTTAGTGCTGAACGGCAACGTCAATTTGTTGGACGTGGTGTTGAGCTTGAGCTGTTTCAAAAGGCGATTGCATCTCCACAGCTACCTTTTCATGTTTTGCACTTATTTGGTCCTGGTGGTATAGGCAAGACAAGCATTGTAAGGCAATTTGCTCAAATTTGTCAGCAATCAAGAATTCCAAGTTTTTATATTGAATCACGAAACTTAGAACCATCACCAGAATCATTCATTAGTGCTTTACGTTTATTGTTCGGATTAAGTGAAGTAGATTCTCCGCTAAAGTTTTTGGCAGATCAAGAGCGGCGCCATGTTATTTTTATTGATACTTATGAAAACATTGCCGCTTTGGATGACTGGTTGCGGGAAGAATTTTTACCGCAATTATCTGAAAATACTTTGATCATCATTGCCGGACGCAATCCTCCCTCTTTACCTTGGCGTAGCGATCCGGGTTGGCAAGCTTTGATTAACACTTTGTCTATACGCAACCTAAATCGAGAAGAAAGCCAAACTTATTTGCAAAGACAAGAGATTCCGATTGTCAAACATCGGGAAATTCTCGATTTTACTCACGGGCATCCTCTAGCATTATCATTGGTTGCAGATGTATTTGCCCAGACGCAAGAAATACCTTTTCATACCGAATCAGCACCCGATATTGTCAAAGCATTGCTGGAAAGATTTATTAAAGAAGTACCGACACCAGCACACCGGATGGCGTTAGAAGCTTGTGCTGTGGTACGCCTAACTACTGAAGCATTACTTATACAAATACTAGATTTACCAGAAGTTCACGATTTATTTGAGTGGTTGCGAGGATTATCTTTTATCGAATCAGGATCATTAGGTTTATTTCCTCACGATTTGGCACGAGAAATCTTAATTGCTGACTTGCGGTGGCGTAACCCCGATTTTTACACTCAACTGCACCAGAAAGCGCGAAACTACTACAGCAAACGTTTAGGGCAAACTCAGGGTCAAGAAAAGCATCGAGTGCTATTTGACTATATTTTTCTGCATCATGAGAATCCGGCGATTCGTCCCAGTTTCACTTGGGGTACACACAGTAGTTTATTGACAGACTCGCTGCGGGAAACTGACAGAGATAAATTGCTGGTAATGGTGAAGCAATATGAAGGGGAAGAATCAGCAAAAATAGCCGTACACTGGTTGCAACGTCAACCGCAAAATGTAATTATATTTCGAGATTCGCAGCACCAAATAGCGGGATTTGCGATAATGGTGGCTTTGCACGAAGCTAGTCGCGAGGACTTGAAAGTTGATCCAGGTGCAAATTCAGCTTGGCGTTACTTGCAAAACCATGCACCATTACGCTCTAATGAAGGTGCAACTATCTTTCGTTTCTGGATGGCAGCAGATACTTATCAAGCTGTTTCTCCGACTCAAAGCCTGATTTTCGTTAATTTTGTTCAGCATTTTCAGAATACACCCGGACTAGCATATACATTTCTACCCTGTGCTGAACCTGATGCTTGGGCGCCAATGTTAACTTACTTTGACTTAACGCGACTAAAAGAAGCTGATTTTGAAGTTGGGGAACGGCGCTATGGAATTTATGGACATGATTGGCGAGTAGTTTCACCAGCAGCATGGCGCGAACTTTTAGCACATAGAGAAGTTGCTGCCGAAGCAGAAATCGAACCTAGTTCCTCAAATAGTCAACCTCTATTGGTTCTCAGTCAAGAGTATTTTGTAGAGGCGGTGCAGGATGCATTGCGTAACTTTACTCGTCCCGACATATTACAAAATAATCCATTATTGCGCTCGCGAAGCGTACATGAAGTATTCTCTTCTACAGTAGAAAATGCTGATACAGACACAGTGCAAAATCGCCTTACCGCTTTGCAAACTCTTATCAAACAAACTGCAGAATCTTTACAATCATCTCCCCGTGATGAAAAACTCTACCGCGCGGTCTACAATACTTACTTAAACCCTGCTGCCACTCAAGAACAAGCAGCAGAATTACTAGATTTACCCTTTAGTACATATCGGCGCCATCTCAAAGCCGGAGTGACACGAATTGCAGGTATTCTTTGGCAACGTGAAATTAATTAATTAAAAAATTTTACAATTCATTAATTAATACAAAGTAAACACTAGCGGCGCCGTGTCAGAAGTCGGATGCTCATTTTCTTTGAACAGCGCAACGATTTTGAATTTGCTCTTGTCGGCAGAGCGTTGGCTAGCTTGTCTATAATCCATTTATATTTCCTTCATTGCTTGCGCTAACTCGTATTAAATGCGGAGAATAGCTTGATTTTTACTAGGGCATAAAGCCTGCTTGTTTTTCAATACCTGCCGCTTCAGCTATAGATGTAGCACGTGGTAGCGGGAGAAATATTGTTCCCATAGAACACAACTGCTTTTTATTTAATAGATTATCGAGCCTAGAGTAGGAGGTAAATTTGTTTCCTTCAAATTTTGCACAACTTCTATGTGCTTTTACTTAGAGTCTAAATTCTTGTCATAGATAATATTCGAGTATCATCATGTCTCTATGTATCTATCTATAGATATAATTAGTTTTATCTATAGAATCTATCAAAAGGGGTATTTAGATACTTAAGTAAACGTAAATTTGATATATTTTTTTTATGAGATATTACCTTTATTGAGTTGACATATATGAACAAAATTGGTATTAATTACAAGTTACATAATCTCAATATATAAAGATATGTAAAACATGTTATGAATTATGTGTAATACCAATTTAAAGTGAAGCTGCATAGAAAAGGGCTTCTAAAATAAAGTTATAAGAGGATACA
>NZ_JBXXZH010000155.1:0-22951 GCF_059640475.1 Calothrix sp. CBUCES-K 9914 | reverse complement strand
GTATTTACCACGGTGTTATTTTAATGTGGAAGCTGGTAAGTTATTTTTGCCAGCCTGCACTAGTAATATTGCCCAAGCCGGATTATTTTTGAGTACCCAATATAACTTAGATTCGGTTCCTGATTTACAGATTTACGCTGGTTCAGTTTTATGGGTGCCTCCTGCATACGCACGCGACTGTTCAGGATTTACGATTGCTCCAAGTCTATTGCGTGCTAAAAATCGTGGAAGTGTTAGCCTGCGGTCTGAAAACCCATTATTACCACCCGTTATAAAAATGAACTACCTTCAATATGAATCAGATAAATTAGCCTTACTTGCGGGGGTTAAAATTGCACGTGAACTAGTTAGTTCAAATGAATTTGACGATTTTAGAGGCTCAGAAGTTGCACCAGGTACTAATGTTTATAGTGATGAAGCTTTGTTAGCATATATAACTGAAGTGTGCGAGACTGTTTATCATCCTGTTGGTACATGTAAGATGGGTGTTGATTCAGACGCGGTTGTAGATCCCGAACTGCGCGTATATGGAGTAGATGGGTTGCGTGTCATTGATGCATCAATTATGCCGAATATTACTACGGGAAATACGAATGCACCCACAATTATGATTGGCGAAAAAGGCGCCGATTTAATTAAAGCCTCAAGTAGTGTTTAACGACAAGTCTTTCAAAAATGTGTGTAAAAAATTAGATGACATTGAGCCTGCATTAAAGCTAACTTTTCTCTATCTAGGGAGTAAACACCATGATTTTTCGTAGTACAGAAGCGAATATCTCCATCCCTGAACAGCCCCTACCAGAAATTGTCTTGCAACGAGCGGTAGAATTTGCTGATAAACCAGCGATGATTGACGGGCTAACTGGTCGAACGATAACTTATAACTCACTAAGGGACTCAATTAACAAAGTCGCTGCTGGTTTTGCTGCGCGCGGTTTGTCTAAGGGGGATGTAGTTGCTATTTATAGTCCTAACTGTTTGGAATATGTAATTGCTTTTCAAGCAATTGCTAGTTTAGGCGGGGTTAGCAGCACGGTAAATCCATCTTATACAGCTAGCGAACTTGCATATCAACTAAATGATGCTGGTGCGAAATTTTTGTTAACAGCACCGGAACAGCTAGAACGCGGATTAGAGGCCGCTAGTCAGTCAAAAGTTGAATCAGTATTTGTGTTTGGTAACGCTCTTGGTGCAATCCCATTTTCTGTACTTTTAGAAGATTGTGACGACTTACCTTTGGTAGAAATTAATCCAAAAGAGGACGCGGTTGCTTTGCCCTATTCTAGTGGCACAACTGGTTTGCCTAAAGGTGTTATACTGACACACTATAATCTAGTAGCCAATATATACCAAATTTTAAACCGCGAGTTGATAAGTTCAGCAGATACAATTATTGCTGTTCTCCCATTCTTTCATATCTACGGACTGCAAATTTTCTTAAACTATAGCCTTTATTGCGGCGCCACCATAGTTGTAATGCCGCAATTTGATTTAGAGACTTTTTTAAGACTAGTACACAAGTATAAAATTACGCGCGCGCATTTAGTACCTCCGATAATATTAGCCTTAGCAAAACAACCAATAGTAGATAAATACGACCTTTCTAGCTTAAAGATAATTATTAGTGCAGCGGCGCCACTAGGTAACGAATTGACAAAAGAATGCGAACAGCGTTTAAATTGTGTCATCAAGCAAGCCTACGGTTTGACAGAAACCAGCCCAATGACGCATATCAACCCTGACGAACGTGAAAAAATCAAACCCGGTTCTGTTGGTCGCTGCATCAGAAATACTGAATGTCAAATTGTAGATATTGAAACAGGGAAACTCAAGGGTTTCCACGAGCAAGGGGAGCTATGGAGTCGCGGACCACAAGTGATGAAAGGGTATTTAAATAACCCCGAAGCGACTGCAAAAGTAATTGATGCCGATGGTTGGTTTCACACTGGTGATATAGCTTATGCAGATGAAGATGGTTATTTTTACATAGTTGACCGCATTAAAGAGTTAATTAAATACAACGGATATCCAATTGCACCAGCAGAACTAGAGGCTGTATTGTTATCCCATCCAGCAATAGCTGATGCTGCTGTAATCCCCAGTCCCCATCCAAGTTCGGGTGAAGTTCCCAAGGGTTTTGTTGTTCTCACTAGCGTTGCTACTACGTCAGAAATTATGCAATTTGTTGCAGGACTTGTGGCGCCGCACAAAAGAATTCATCGGTTGGAAATTGTCGATAAAATCCCCAAATCAGCTTCTGGTAAAATTTTGCGTCGGCTTTTAGTGCAACAAGAAAGAGCAAATGTAGGGGAAAAACCACAAGAACCTCAATTGACCCATAATTTGCAGTTAGTTCAGCAATTAGCATCTTCTGACGAAACAAAACGTCAAGAGCTTCTGATTAATTACATTAGAGAAAAAGTTGTCAAAGTTTTAGGGTTAGATGAGTCCCAACATCTAAATTTACAAAAGCCACTCAATGAAATGGGTTTAAATTCTCTAAGCAATATCGACCTGAAAAACCAGATTGATACCGAAATTGGTGTAAACTTACCTATAGAAAATTTGCTGGCAGGGTCAAATATTCATCAATTGGTAGATATATTGCTGGAGCAATTAACAACAAATAGCACTGCAGCTACTACTAATATCATAGATTTAGAAGGTGAGGTGATTTTAGACTCGGCAATTTATCCAGAGCATAATGATGACTTATTTATTGCCGAACCAACAGCCATTTTTCTTACAGGAGCCACAGGATTTTTAGGAGCTTTTTTACTGCAAGAACTTCTACAACAGACTAATGCTGATATTTATTGCTTAGTTCGTGCGTCCGATAAAGATTCTGCTCAAGTCAAAGTGCAAAAAAACTTAGAATCATATGGTATTTGGCAGGATGCTTTTCGTAGCAGAATTATTACAGTTTTAGGCGATTTATCAAAATTTCAGTTAGGTCTGTCAACCGAATATTTTCATCATATTGCGAGTATAATTGATGTAATTTATCATAGTGCAGCTTGGCTAAATTATGTTTATCCCTACGAGGCTTTAAAGCCAAGCAATGTTTTGGGAACGCAAGAAATTTTTAGATTGGCAAGTGTTGGTAAAGTTAAACCAGTACATCATATTTCTACCATTGCTGTTTTTGAGTCATCTTTTTATTTGGGAAAAACAGTTAACGAATCAGACCCACTTGCTCATAGCTCTGGAATGAAACTTTCTTATTCTCAAAGTAAATGGGTTGCAGAAAAATTAGCTACTATTGCACGCGCGCGAGGTATTCCCGTTTCTATTTACAGACCACCTTTCATTTCCGGTCATAGTCAAACAGGTGCTTGGTATACAGACGATGTTATTTGTCGAATGATTAAAGGTTGTATCCAAATGGGAAGTATGACTAGTTTAACTGACGTTTTGGATTTATCTCCTGTTGATTATGTCAGCAAAAGCATTGTTTATTTATCAAGACAAAGCGGAGCTTCTGGTAAATCTTTCCATTTAAACAATCCTCAACCTATTTCTTGGAAGAAGCTCACTGATTTTATTCGTTCTTTGGGCTACAAGATTGAATATACTTCTTATCAAGATTGGCAGTCACTGGTTAGTAACCAAGCTCGTTCACAATCAAATCCTTTATATCCTCTTTTGCCTTTCTTTCTCAAAAATTCGAGTGAGCATCAACAAGCTAGAGAGGTGAAAATTAGCTGTGAAGCAACGCAGACCGCATTGGCAGAAAGTTCCATTATCTGTCCAGAGGTAGATGCTAAATTGCTGAATACTTATTTTGGCTACTTTATTCGTAGCGGTTTTTTAGATGCGAAAAGGTAAATTACACGTAGGTTAGGCGTCTCACCTGACAAGAGCGCACAGGCGGGACGCCTATGCTACGCCGAAATAGAGGTAATTTTAGATACTTTGCCAGTACTACCATCCATTTCTACCAAGTCACCATCTTTTAACCACCGGGTAACACCAGGAACAGAAGTAATTGCAGGAATACCTAACTCGCGCGAAACAATTGCTGCATGAGACAATAAACTTCCGCATTCTACTAACAAACCGACAGCGAAAGGAAAAAGTAAAATCCATCCTGGGTCTGTACGTTCGGCAACGAGTATTGTATCTGGAGGAAATAAATTTTTATTTTCAGAGCTTAAAACTTGTTTGGGGTCTTTTATTACTCGCGCGCGACCGCGTACTATACCACCAGAACAGCCAATACCTTGTTTTTGCGCTACTGAGTCTGACTGTATAGTTTTCGTAGGCATAACAAACGAGTTACCTTGATAAATAATGCCACGAGTTTCAAAACGTGAATCAGGAGGCGCCATTTCTTTATATTTAGCAAATTCAGCTTGACGCACACTCACCAACCCTTTTAAATTTGTGCAGGTAGCTGTACCTTCAATAAATCCTAATATTTCCGAAACTTCTAAATAAAAAATATCTTGTGGTGATGTTAATAAGTCAAGAGCGTAAAAACGTTTTCCCAATTCTACAAATACAAGTCTTGCTCTCCCAAAAACACGGGTACGCTCAAACCGTAAATTTTCACGCTCCCGCACCCTGATACGAGTATTCTTCAATACCCAGTTATATATTAACTTTCGCAAAGGATAATTTTTGAATACTTCGTTTACTTGTTGTTCTGCTTTACAACGGTTATTGGGTGTGTTTAGTTGTGGTAACATTGCTAATTGTCCAATAGCTCGTAATAAAGGTAAAGGTTGGTCATGTAACGTTGGACTCTCTAATTTTAACTCTTCTAAACAGCGGTCGCCAAATTTTTCTAGATATTCTTGATATTGTGCTTGAAATGGTAGTGGTTGCATTTCCTTGAGGATTTCATCTAAGGAACCCTCACACAGTAGTTTGACGAAGAAAACATTTTCCCTCACGGAATTAGCCATTTTCTGCATTCGTTCAGCAGGTTCGGTGCTAATAATCTTACCTTCGCCGCTAATTAAATCGTTTTGCAAACTATTTAACTGACCATCGCACCATTTCTCTGTCAGGCGCCTTAGCACTCCATAAAAAATCATTGCAAAGAAATCGTTGATAAGAGGAGCATCCCAACGACTAAGTAATTGTCCTTCAATTTTACGGTAATATGCCGCTAATTCATCAGCACGCCAATCTGCTAAATTTGATTTTGATAAATACAATGCATTCTCTAACCTTGAGT
This sequence comes from Calothrix sp. CBUCES-K 9914, assembly GCF_059640475.1. Lineage (NCBI taxonomy): Bacteria > Bacillati > Cyanobacteriota > Cyanophyceae > Nostocales > Calotrichaceae > Calothrix > Calothrix sp. CBUCES-K 9914. The sequence continues at coordinate 17,766 of NZ_JBXXZH010000155.1, read as the reverse complement.
AAAATTTTTGAATTCGTTTAGGTAATAGTATATAATTAGTCACTAAACCAGCAAACGTTTTCAACAGGCGCCAACTATCTTGTAACTTATCGTGCCAAGTTGCAGCTTGCAATTCACTAACAATATTATCTGGTAAAGATTCTTTTACACCCATCATCTGCTCCATAAAACCGCGATTTAATTTAAATCCTGGCAACAGAGCTAATACTCGATACCAACTTAACAAATTGTAATAAACACGTCCCCTAATTAACCCAATCATCCGAGCAAATGTATTATGATGATGCGCGATTGCAGTTTGGGGAACTCCCATGAAATAGCAAAACTGACGGTATACTTCTTCATAAGCCTTACGCGCGAAGCTAAATGTTAAAGGTGTAGTAACTCCATTGTAACTTTCGGCAATATTGCTGTTATCCCACAAATTTAATAATCCATCTGGGTCGGGAAGTTGAGCCAAAGTTGTGATGGGACGAGATTGTAGTATATATAGTTGTTTATCTTCAATTGCCCACTCAATATCTTGGGGACAAGCAAAATGTTTACCTAACTGACGCACTAAGGTTGTTATTTGGATAATTTGTTCATTTTCCAGCAGTTGTTCTGTAGCTTGATGCTGAATATTTCCTTTTATATCTATATAATATGTATCGGCGTTACTTTCACCTGATACTAAAGAAGTAGGCAAACCAGAAACGGCGTTAACAACTGCAATAGTACGTCTACCAGTCACAGGGTCGGCGCCGAAAGCTACACCTGATACACTTGGGTTAACCATACGCTGAATTAAAACAGCAGGAGGAGAAGGTGTTAAAGGTAAATTATGTTGACGACGATAAGTGAGAACCCGTTGACTAAAAGCAGAACGCCAAACCTCTATTATTTTATTGGGAACATCTTCTGCAACAACGTTTAAAAAACTATCTAATTGTCCAGCAAACGAATACTGTACACCATCTTCATCAATACAAGAGGAACGTACCGCTACTAATTCGTCGTTAGAACACAATTCTTTAACAGCTTGCTGAATTTGCTGTTTAACTGTTGGATGTAATTTAATATTAAAAAGCAATTTGTTAATTAATACTTCATTTTGTGATTCCCAGTGAGAATGCTGTTCAGTTGTAAGGCTATCTGACCAAGCTTGAAGTGAAAGTGCAAACCCTTGAGGAATCAAAAAACCATTACGTTGTAAATCGAAAAGAGTTTTGGCTTTGGCGCCTATTAAAGAATCTATCTCTGTAGATTTAGGATAAATAATATAACCCATATTTATATAAATTGTCAAAAATTTGATCAACATCAAGACGAGTTTATAATTTCTAAAAATATCTCTTTCTTTTCTTTCTTAGCGTCCTTTGCGCCTTTGCGGTTTAATATAAAAAATAATGTTGATGTAACGAACCGCAAAGTACGCAAAGGAAAGAAGAGAATAAAAATTTCACAAATGACTTAGGATTGGTATAACTCCCAAACTGAGGTAAACAAACAAAGTCCACAGTCCAGACATAGTATCAATTAAATTTGCCCACTTACCCACAGGTTGGTGCCCAAACACCCATCCTACTCCTACTGCACAAAATAATAATGTCACCACTACAAAGCTAACAAGAGTTACTTCTTGAATTTGATACGCAGCAAACCAAGTAGCAAGCGTCCCTAAACCAAGTGCTAACAACCAAGCGCTAACCGCATTTTTGTACCCCCACAAACTACTATAAGTTTCCACGCCAAACTCTTCATCGTCAGGCGCCCTAATTTTCCGCCCAATTTCAATTACCATACCGTTAAAAAAGCTCGCTACCAAAAACCATAAACCGTTCAATGGAAATGTGGCTCCAGTAACTAACCAATCGCAGGCAGTACCGTAAAAGTTAATGAGAGGCATAATTAGCATATGACTCAGCATGTAAATTAAAGGATGAGCTTTCAACCACTTGGCTACAAAAAATTCTTGACTCATTAACCCGATATAAAGCCAAACTCCACTTAGCACCAACGCTAACAAAGGTGATAAGTAAAAACTGAAGCTGAACTGAATTATAGCACCAAAGATGCTTACCCAACCCAATTCATCTAAAGTAATTATTCCTCTAGGAACTGGGCGATAGGGACGGTAACGCGCGTCTTCGGCAAAATCTTTAAATTCATCTGCTATCCGCAGTTGTAGAAAGAAAATAAAAATACTGATAAAGGCAACTAATAATGAAGATAAATGTGGTAGACTGCCATCACCATGTAACAAACGAGAATAGCCGACCGCAGAACTACTAAACACTGCGATTAATAGACTGTTTTTAATTACAGGGAAACGTTCTTTTTGATAAATCCACCATCGACTTTGTTTTAAAAGCATTTATTCATTCCCTTCTAACCTAGCCATAACAAACACTAAAGCTTCCGAAATTTCCTCATCTTTCCAACCTTGCGCGCGTAGTCTGCTGGTAATTTGACTTTCACTCCAACCTTGCTTAATACCTTTTTCAATATAATGAATTAGAGAAATGTCTTGAGCTGTTAGTGAAATATTCTGTTGACTGGGTGTATCGCTGATAATTTCCGGTGAATCATATGGTACAATAGTTCGGTGTAACATACTTTCAGCAACCTTGAATACTACCCAACCAACAAACCAGCAAAGAGGAATCCAAACTATCAAGCTAATTCCCGCAGTACAAATGACTGATATTTGAAAGATTTGCCATGCAGGCTGAAAACCACCAGACACTAAAGCCAAAGAAAGAAATGTAGTAGGGATACCTAATAAAAGTTGTGTCAATTGTCTCATTTTTGCTGCTTCCTATAATTTGTTATCTAAAATATTTTCCCAATAACGTATGAAAGCAATCATTAATGCCATATAAAAAGGAATAGCAAATGCAACCTCAATAGGTATATTCAAAACAGGCATAAATACACCTGTATAATAATGTTGAGCGCTTGCACTATATACCCTAAAGCCATTTCTAATAAATATTGCTTCAATTGGTACAGCTAAAGAGGTGGTAATACTCAATGCAATTAAAAATCTGTAAATCAAAGGAAAATGGCTAAAGAATTTCCCTACCAAAATCGCCGTTATTCCAATTACTAAAATCCAAATTCCGAGAGTGAAAAAACTGATATCATGAAAAATGTATGACCATCGGGGAAAATTTTCATTTGTCGCCATCGGCTCAACCATAACTTCAAACAAGAAAATGCCCGCACAAGCAATTGCAATATCGCGAAACCACTTTATATGCTTTAAAGGAACTAATGGCACATCATCAATCACAAAGCTCCAGTACTTATAGAAGCTAATAATTAAACCTGTAAAAACAGGTACATAGTAGAATACTTCTATTGGTACTCTAAAAAGAGAAACACCAGATAAAACTTTATAAACTTCTGGAGAGTAACTGCGTAAGTTTATATTAACAGTCCAAATTTCTAAAGGAACAATTAAAAATGTCAAGCTTCCCAAATAAATTATAAATCTTTGCGTCTCTTTAATGTGCGGAAGCAACTTATCCAGTACCAAAACAGTAGTCAAAATCAAAGTCGTCCAACCAATTGTTAAAATCCAGCTAACATCATGATATAAGTAAGCCCACTCTCCCATTCTATGATTATTCCACATTGGCGCCGTAAACATTTCAAAAATAAACACGCCTACAGCCATAACACCAAAACGTTGCCAAATTTTATCTTTAATTTTTGGCAAGAAAAACATACTTACTGCAAACCCCAAACCAATAAATAATTCAAACAAGATTATTGGCAAAGTTGGAGTCTTGTCAAAATTACATGTTGCAAATATTGGCGCCAAAGAAAAATCTAAAATCATAGTTTTACTTTCCTACTTTACTTTCCACCAGAAATAACTTCTTTTTGTCGGTACTGCGAATCTTTTATTTTGCATCCACCCCATTTAGACTGGCAAAATTCTGGTAGAGTAGTTAACCTATCCCAGATTTTCCAAAGTGGTTCTTGCAAAATATTGCCAAACTTAGCATGATTAAAATCGCAGGACATAATATCCCCGTAAGGAGAAGTGTAAAAGTAGCTAGTACCACAGGAGCAACCAACACTTCGGTAGCTGCTAAAATAAGCAAAGAAAACAACACCTGGATAACTATTGTCTAAATTATATTTTTTAGCTGAATTAATCATCGACTCAACCCAATCTTGATTATCAACTAAATCTAAACGTTCCTGATATCTTCCACTGGGTAGCGCATCAAATACCAGAATTTCATGAATTCCTATTTGTTTTCCTAACTCCACAATTCTATCTAATTCTCCATCTTCATAAGACTCTGGAGTCATAGTAGTAGAAATTCCACAAGAAAACCCTAACTGTTTTGCTTTGCGTATTCCTTGAATAGCTTTATCAAACAAACCCGGCTTTTGGCGAAACTTATCGTGTTTATCTGCTGTCGCCGCATCAATACTAATATAAATGCTATCCAACCCAGCTTTTTTTAACTCTGCTGCTCGCTCAAACAAATTCCATCCGTTAGTAAATAAAATAGTCGTAGCAAGACTTGTATTCACAGAGCTAATAATTTCGGGTAAATCCTCTCGCATCAAAGGCTCACCACCAACAAAATTAATGACAGAAACGCCTAAATCTTGAGCATCTTGAATGAGTTTCTTTGACTGCTCAAGAGTCAAAACTTTTCTATTCGCTTCCTCAACAGCCGAAAAGAAACTGCAATGCTCGCAAGTCGCATTACAAATATCATTCACGGCAAAACTCATCATATTTGGTAAATTCTTATTTTGAATTGTCCGATATAAAGCCCTAGAAATAAAGTTTGCCGAAGGCTTACTGAACAAAGCTGGTGTTGATAAGGAAAAAACTGGATAACCGTGTCTGAAATGGATAACTTTATTGTGATTCAGGTAGATTTGATAAAGAATTGTTACAAAATCTGTACTATAATTAAGTGCCCTTGTTGCAGTAAACCACTTTAGACGTAGATTCGTTAGTAAAGAGTTCATAAGATTACCTGGTATGCGGGAAACCCATACCTTTAAGGTATGGGAGGAAAGCGACTCAACAGGAGAATATTTTTACTTTACTTTATCAAATTGTAACAAAATTAACTTGAAATAATGATTGATTTTTTAAATAAACAAAACTCAGTTGCTGGTTGATAAGTTTACCTCAATGCCCGTCCTCTAAGAATTTTAGCAAAATACAGTATTAATCTTGCTAAGACTTGCCCAGGTTTTATCACCAACGGCGCCATCAGTAGTTAAACCCGCGCGCTGTTGTAAAGCTATTACAGCGGTTTCAGTTCCAGCACCAAAGTCACCGTCAATTATGCTTTTATAATAACCATCAAGGGACATGCGTTCTTGAATAGCCATTACTAAATCACCTTGACTACCTTTTTTGAGAACTGGTAAACCAACAGGCACCCCTTTGTACAAAGATTTCCAGGTAGTATCACCAACAATACCATTATGTGGGAGAAACATTTGGCTTTGAAATAGTTTCACAGCATCGGTTGTAAGAACGCCAAATACACCATCGATAACTTCTTCGCCAGGAAACACACAGGCGCCTTTATTATCTAGATATACAAACACATGATATTGGAATAATAATTTTTGTAGTTCTTTAACAGTTTCACCTTTGGCACCTTGCCTAAGAACAGGTTTAATAATTGTAGTTGTCATAACAGTTAGTCTGGTGGTTAAATATATTGAAATATATATCTATAATCAAATTCGATTTATTGAATTCCCGACTTTTTCAAAAATCGGGAATATAAGTAAGTGTTTAGGGTAAACATTCAGCTTCTTTGATTTGACTCAATTCTATCCAAGTACTATTACCTATAATTCCATCGACATCTGAACGATTACGTCTTTGTAAAGATTTAACTGCTTCTTCTGTAGCTATACCAAAATCACCGTCAATAATACCTTGATAATCACCACTTATAATTAATCGTAACTGAACGCGCGATACCAGTTCACCTTTACTACCTATTTTCAAAACAGGTAAACCAACAGGCGCCTTTCTAATCAATGCTTGCCAAGTAATATTACCTACAACACCATCGACTGTAAGAAAAACTTGCCGTTGAAATGCTTTGACTGTATCTTCTGTATCATCACCAAAATCACCATCGATTAAAACTTCAGGAAGACCAAAGATACAAGCTAAAGCAAAAGCGCCATAATCATACAACAGTTTTTGTAGTTCCCTAACACTGGCGCCACGGTCGCCTTTTTTCAGCGCAGGTCTGTTAACACCGACTGGAGGTAAGTTGCTTGCAGAAGTCATTTTTCTTATTCCTTATATGTAGATAAATATTTAATTGGAGACTGTGCTTACAGGTAGTTAATACAATCTATGACCGTAGTATTTCGGATGGTGCTTACAGATTTTGTTGACTCTAAAGGAATTCCAAACAAAAAATATCCAAAATTCTCTTGTGGAATGGGCATCCTTGCCCGTTTCACTCTTATAGCCAATTTAATTTTTGGAAGTCTCTAAGAGGACTGAAAACGTTACGATTGGTAAGTAGCAGAGAACCAGAGCGATATTGCAAATTATGACTGCCCAAGTAGCTTACAAATCCTTAATTACAATTGCCCAACAAACCCGTTTGGCAGCGCTAAAGTTAGCAGTACTTTCCACAGAACAACGTAACCAAGCTATTGAAACTATTGCTTTTGCCTTAGAATCAGCGCACGATGAAATAATCAAAGCAAATATTGCTGACTGTGAAGCTGCGGTCGCTGATGGTATTGCGAAACCGCTTTATAAAAGGTTGCAGTTAGACGAACATAAATTAAGAGATGCAATTACAGGGGTACGCGATGTTGGTAAGCTTGCTGACCCCGTAGGACATATACAAATTCATCGCGAACTTGATACAGGGTTAATTCTGAAGCGAGTAACTTGTCCATTAGGAGTTTTGGGAATTATTTTTGAAGCACGTCCTGAAGCTGCAATCCAAATCGTCTCACTTGCAATCAAATCAGGCAACGGTGTTATTCTCAAGTGTGGTAAAGAAGCAGTACGTTCGTGCGAAGCTATAGTGAAAGCAATAAAACAAGGGTTAGCACAAACTGCTGTAAACCCCGATGCAGTGCAGCTACTAACAACGCGCGAAGAAACACTAGAACTACTCAAGTTAGATAAATATGTAGATTTAATTATTCCGCGCGGTTCTAATTCATTTGTACGATTCGTTCAAGAAAATACTCGCATTCCCGTACTTGGACATGCGGATGGTGTTTGTCATATATATATAGATTCTTCAGCAGATATCGAAAAAGCTATTACCATCGCTGTAGACGCGAAAACTCACTATCCTGCCGCATGTAACGCAATCGAAACAATGCTAGTTCATACTGAAGTGGTGCCAATTTTTTTACCTCAAGTCGCAGCAGCATTACAGAATATGGGTGTTGAGTTACGTGGAGACAACCTAACTCGTGAAATCTTACCTAATATAGCTGCACCTAGTGACTGGCAAACAGAATACAGCGATTTAATTCTAGCTATAAAAATTGTAAATAACTTGGAAGAAGCAATTGAGCATATCAATAACTACGGTTCCAAGCATACAGATGCAATTATCACCGAAGACCCCAACGCCGCATCCACTTTCCTAGCTTTAGTAAATGCCGCAGGTGTATATCATAACTGTTCCACCCGCTTCGCCGATGGTTTCCGCTATGGATTCGGCGCCGAAGTTGGTATCAGCACACAACAAATGCCTCCGCGCGGGCCTGTTGGTTTAGAAGGTTTAGTAACCTACAAATACCAAATGACTGGTAATGGTCATATTGCTGCTGATTATACAGGCGCCAGTGCCAAACCTTTCACACACCGCGATTTAAATAAAACACTTGGCAACGGATGATGAACGGATGTAACGGATAGTTGGTGTGGCATAAGCCACCTTACAATGCTATACTCTAATTAGACACACATCTAATTAGAGTATTATGCTTAACCAGCAATTTGACATGTCGCTCGAACACGTCGAGGATGAAGTTTGGGCTACGAAAGTCCTTAGTAACTATATATTGGTTGATAAAACAAGTGCATTACCACGTTTGAAAGATATTCCAGCGACTCGTAAGAAGCGTTTGGTAATTTTAAAATGGCTAGTAAGTCATTTTGAGCAAGGTATAAATTATCCAGAAGCCAAGGTCAACGAAATTCTTAAGCAATTTCATCCTGATTGTGCTACGCTACGACGCGAAATGATAGGTTACAATTTGATGCAAAGGGAATCTGGTATTTACTGGCGCCTTGTTTGAACGTAGGGTGCGTGAAAGCTATTATAAACATCAGCAAAAACAAAAAGTATTGTAGCTTTCACGCACCATCTATTTTTTAGAATTTATCCTCAAAAATAAACACCTCATATACAATACAAGTAAAATGCATCTCTAATAAAAAAGATTCTATAAAAAGTAAAGTAACTAATATTGATGAAAGTAAAATTATAGTAGTTATACAAGAGATAGAGAGTTGGTATTTAGCGGGACTTGATGATAATGCTTGTAAATTACTTGGTATCAAACCTATAGGTAGTAGTACAGATTTGGTGACTAAAGAAGATTTTAATAGACTTATACCTAAAAGTTTTCAAGCTTCGAGAATCGATTTTATGGTCGAAATATTGAATTTGTTTAACGTCGATATTGCAAAACAAAAAAACTATTCTCTCAAATATTTTTGTGACAAGTACTTACAAGAATAAACCTCTCTTACTCTTAACCCTGTGCCTCTGTGGTCATAATATGTACTACTAAAATTAATAACAAGCTTAATTTTCACTTTATCTGTTGGATGATGTTGCGTTACCTCACATCTTGAACCAACGTATTAATACTTAGCACTTATATTTTTAATAAACACATATTTTTGTCAACAACACGAAAAATAAGCCTTTTTAGCCTGCGTAGGCAGAGAGAAGTTGGCGGTGTCGGCTTCCGTCCCGCCAAACTTCGGGGCTTTGTTCGTATAGTCTCACCCAAGCGCGGGTGTAGGTGCAACATATAAGTTAGGACGGGCAAGGATGCCCGTTCCACAATTACAATCCACAAGAAGATAGATTTTATTGACCTAGGTAAGCTTTTAGGACTTCTTGGTTGTTTTGAATTTCTTCGGGAGTACCACAAGCTAGGTTGCGTCCTTCGGCAAGAACCCATACGCGGTCACATAGGGACATGACGACATCCATGTTGTGTTCGATAATTAGGAATGTCATGCCTTGTTTGTTCCATACAGTAATGCGTTCGCAAATTTCTCTGATTAAAGTTGGGTTAACGCCTGCTGCTGGTTCATCGAGTAAAATTAATTTGGGATTTGTCATTAACGCGCGTCCTATTTCTAGTAGTTTGCGCTGTCCACCAGATAAACCACCTGCATAGTCATAGGCTTTACGCGCTAATCCTACTGATTCTAAGATTAACATTGCGTGTTCGCGGATTTCTTTTTCTTCCTTGACGATGACATGAGGTTGAAATTGCACTTGCCAGAAGTTTTCACCTGTTTGCTTTTGCGCTCCCAACATTATATTTTCTAATACAGTTAGACGCGAAAGCGCGCGCGCTACTTGAAAGGTTCGCACGAGTCCTTGAAGTGCTATTTTATACGGTTGTAGTTGTTGTATCGGTTCACCATCAAATATAACTTTACCTTTATCGGGACGAATAAAGTTTGAGAGCAAGTTGAATAAAGTGGTTTTGCCGGCGCCGTTTGGACCTATTAACCCAGTAATACTACCTTTGGCGACTTGAATTTCGGCGTTATCAACAGCTTTAATACCACCGAAGCTTTTACAAATTCCACTGGCAGCGAGTAAGGGGAGTTCGGCGTTGGATTTAATATTACTATTTGCCAAGGGTGAGTTCCTCCTTTTTACCTAAGATACCTTGCGGACGAGAAATCATCAGTACCATCAAAATTACACCGATGAACATGATACGAAAGGCGCCTAAGCGTGCGGCATCAAGGGGAATTACTCTAGGTAAAAACTCTCGTGTTAACGCATCGTACCCAAAGAAAATTACAGCACCAAGTAAAGTACCAACATTATTTCCCGAACCGCCGAGAATTACCATAATCCAAGTATCAAATGTTAGCTGCGGTTGGAAGTTGTCTGGGTATATTGCACTAAGTTGCCATGCAAAAAAAGCACCTGCTATCCCAGCAATGGCGCCACCAATCATAAATGATTGTAATTTGTACCAAAATACGTTTTTACCCAATGCTTTTGGAATTTCCTCGTCTTCGCGGATAGCTTTGAGTACCCGTCCCCAAGGTGAACGTACTAATATTTCTAGGCGCCAGAATACAAACGCGAGTATTACAAGCAGTACCAGCATCAATCCAGCTTTCGGATTATAGTTATATAGTCCAATAACCCCAGAAATATAAATAGCAATCGAAAGAAAACCTAAAAGGGCACCGATGATAGCGCGCGATATAAAATCTTCTTGGCTACTTCCTCGCTTTGGTTCCGAGCTTTTAGGTTGAACAAAAACTATCCATCGATACAACTGCCACACTGCAAGAGCAAACAACAGCGTCAAAACCCCAATCATTATAATCTTTGTAAACAAATTCGGCGCCAGACCGATAAAGGGAATAGGGTAACTTTGTACACCAAAAGCACCAGATTGCCAAGTATTTCCTACAGGTAACTCTTGATTGTTAACAACTAAACGTATTACTTCCCCTACACCAATCGTTACAATCGATAAATAATCTTCTCGTAACCGCAACGTCGAAAAGCCAATAATTAAACCCAATACTGCCGAAACGACGGCGCCAATTAACATCGCAACGAACAAAGGTACGCCTTTCAGGGTTAATAAAACTGTTGTATAGGCTCCTAAAGTCATGAAAGCTACATGACCAAAGTTGACTAAGCCAGTGTAACCCCACTGCAAATTTAGTCCTAAAGCAAACAATCCAAATGTTGCCGTTGATATGGCTAAAAAAATTAAATATTCAACCATTAGTATTCAACCATTAGATATTACACGTAAATAGTTAATGGTTAATAGTTAATTGTTTCTTAGCAAATAGTCAAGTGTAAGAGTATTAATTTTGTGTTAGAAGCGTTTCATGGGCAAGATTGTTAGTCAATAGTATTTTTCGGGAATACTAAAAAAGGCTACAGACAAGGGTTGACAGAATGGATGAATTGCGCTCAAAACTTAATCAATTAGTCGAAGAGTTGGAAGAAGAGGAACTACAGCAGATTTGGAATGTAGTTTATGCTCTGCACTGTGACTTCAGGATGCTTGACGCAATACAACAAGTAAAGCGTTATCAGCAACCGTGGGATACACTAACCCACGAAGAAGCAGTGCGGTACTTAACTATGACGTAATGTATGCTTCAATGGAGGGGAAAGGAAAAGGTGACAATTGAAGTACGCTACGCACGGTCGTTTCTATTTGATTTAAGACGTTTGCAGCCTGCTATTTACCAAATTGTATACAATGTGGCGTTTGTAGAGTTTCCTCAAAAAGGACAACTGCATAACTTGCCGCAGTTACGACAAATCGATGGCGAAGGCATATATTATAGGTTTAGCCTAGATAAATACATCATTGGAATTGAGTTACGGGGTGAAATAGTTAAGTTTCTGCGAGTTATACCTATGCCAGATGTTAAGGGTGAGCAGATGGCCTAAGACTTAAAACTATATAAGGTTGAATGGGGATAATTGAGTCCTTACCTTAAACTTGTTCTTGATAAAACTTACTTGAGATTTCCCTATGGACGCTACGACACTTTGGCAGCGATACCAGGAATGGTTATATTACCACGAAGGATTGGGGTTTTACCTCGATATCAGTCGGATGCGCTTTGATAATGCGTTCGTAGAGGCGTTGCAACCAAAGTTCGAGAAGGCTTTCGCTTCGATGGCGGAACTTGAAAAGGGCGCTATTGCAAACCCTGACGAAGACCGCATGGTTGGACACTACTGGCTGCGAAATCCTGATTTGGCGCCTACTCCCGAACTTACACAAGAGATTGTTAGCTCAATCGAGCAAATCGAAGTTTTTGCCGAAAAAGTTCACACAGGTGGAATTCATCCTCCCAAAGCCGCGCGCTTTACCGATATTATCTCTATTGGTATCGGTGGTTCTGCACTTGGCCCCGAATTTGTTGCATCCGCTCTTGCCCCTGATTTTCCCCCTTTAGCAATTCATTTTATCGATAATACAGACCCTGCTGGCATCGACAAAATTCTCACGCATTTACGTAATAAATTATCCAGTACATTAGTTTTAGTTATATCTAAATCTGGTGGTACACCTGAACCGCGTAACGGCATGTTGGAAGTAAGAAAAGCTTATGCGGGACAAAATTTAGATTTTGCGAATTACGCCGTTGCTATTACCATGCCTGGTAGTAAGCTTGACGACCAAGCCAAGTCAGAAAATTGGCTAATGCGCTTCCCCATGTATGATTGGGTGGGTGGACGCACTTCGGAACTATCTACCGTTGGGTTAGTACCTGCTGCACTTCAAGGCATTGATATTAAAGAAATGCTCTCTGGCGCCAAAGAAATGGACGATGCAACGCGCGTTGCCGATATCAAGAAAAATCCCGCTGCAATGCTGGCTTTAGCGTGGTATTACGCAGGTAACGGTAAGGGTGAGAAGGATATGGTCGTCCTACCTTACAAAGACAGTTTGCTGCTATTTAGTCGCTACTTGCAGCAACTCGTCATGGAGTCTTTAGGAAAAGAAAAAGACCTTGACGGTAATGTTGTTCATCAGGGTATTGCCGTATACGGAAACAAAGGTTCAACCGACCAACACGCTTACGTTCAACAGTTGCGTGAAGGTGTGCCAAACTTCTTCCTTACTTTCATTGAAGTATTGAAAGACCGTGAGGGAGCATCTCCTGAACTCGAACCAGGTATTACCTCTGGTGACTACCTTTCTGGTTTCCTCCAAGGTTCGCGCCAAGCATTGTACGAAAATCATCGTGACTCGATTACCGTTACAATTCCTGAAGTTAACCCCCGTATTGTCGGCGCCTTAATTGCATTATATGACCGAACGGTTGGTTACTATGCCAGTCTAGTAAATATAAACGCTTACCATCAACCGGGTGTAGAAGCAGGTAAAAAAGCAGCCGCAGTAATTTTGGACTTACAAACAAAAGTCATTAACGTATTGCAAAGCGAAAAAGCACCTCTAACACTAGCGCAAATTGCAGACAAAGCAGGCGCCAGTGACAAAATTGAGTCGATATACATTATCTTGCGGCATATTTCGGCTAATAATCGCGGCATAGTTCTCTCTGGTAACTTAGGCGAACCCAGCAGTTTGACTGTATCTATGGGCTGAAGTTTGTAAAACACATATCACATCTGGTCAACATTTGTCTTTTTTGCAACATTTTTTCATAGCTGAACATCTAAGATAAAAGAACACAGTCAGTTCTGAAGATGTTCAGCTTTTTTACTAGCTATAATTTATACAGTGGTAGAAAATCCAAAAAATTATTAATAGGTATTTAACATGAATAAAGTTAGAGGAATTACAATTCGCCATCTTGAGTCAATCAAAGGGGGAATGGCGCAATTCTTCACCCCGCAAGCGAGCAACGAAACCATGCTCGTACAAGTTCCACCTCATGCTGTGGATGATTTGTTCGTACATAAATCGCAAACCGACCAATTATTAGTTGTCAAAGGCGAATTCATTTTAGTTACACTCATCGACAAAAAATATCAGTATATTCCCTTAAGCGAAAAACAACCAGCTGTAGTAATAATTCCACCTGGAGTATTACACGGTGCCATCAATTTTAGTTCGGAAGCGTGTGTAGTTGTGAATGCAGTATTACGTCATCGCCCTGTGCAACCATTAGATTACGTAACGCGCGGTAGACCATTTCCTTACGATTTAGAAGCCGCAAAATCTGCATTAGATAACTTAAAGCTAATTAGCAATATCGAAATCAATACCGAGGCGCCAATAGCCTAATTAAAACTCAGTTGTTGTGGAACGGGCATCCCTGCCCGTTGTATATAGTACAGGGAAAATTATTATGACCGAATCAGCACAAAAACCGCGCGCTCGACGTGGCAGAATCTTTCCTGAACGCACCTTATTACCAGAAGAACTTGCGAAACGTAGAGCCGAAAACGAAGCTTATCATAAGCGCTGTTCCGCTATTTTTGACAGAGTACGTCCTGAATTAATAGAGCAATACTATGGTTGGTATATCGCAGTAGAACCCGATAGCGGTGAGTACCTAATTGATCAAAATCTAGAATTAGCACATACTAGAGCTACCCAAAAGTACCCCAATACTCGCCACTGCGTTTTTCGTCTTTCGGAGACAGGCGCCGTTGGTAGAATATAGTACATACTGCTGCTAATTAAAAATATTACTTTGCTTGATAACAGTATTTAAAAAATTATTACTGAGTAATAATCTTAAAAAAACTACAATATATAAGATATTATAGTCCAAAAGCTAAGAAAATTATGACTGAATCTGTACAAAAACCGCACGCCAGACGTGGCAGAATTTTCCCTGAAATTCAAATACCGCCTGAAGAAATAGCTCGGCGTGACGCGGAAAGAGAAGCGTTTAGCAAGCGTTGTAGAGAAATTTTTAAAAAATTATTGCCTGAGCTAATAGATAAATACTATGGCTGGTATATTGCTATTGAACCAGATAGTGGCGATTACTTCATTGATAAAGATAAAGAAACTGCTAGTTTAAAAGCCCGTCAAAAGCACCCTAATGTTATTCACCATATGTTTGGTATCAATGAAACTGGAGTTTCTGGCAGGATATGATTCAGGGAACTTTTGACTTAGAGGGGCATTTATTTTTTGAAATTGACTTGATTACAAGTAATGGATTAAACTTACCTGAAAACGCAATGTTAGATACTGGGTTTACAGGCTTTTTAGCTATAAATAAGCAAGATTTGGATGGTCTTGACTGGATTTTCTTACGCCAAGATGAGTTACAAACTGCACAAGGAATAGATTCGTTTGATATTTATTTAGGCAAAATATTGTTAGATGAGCAAGAATATGACATCCCTGTATTTGCAGGAAATGGGATTACAGATGTTTTACTTGGTTCTGAATGGTTAAAAATTTTACCATTCGCTGTCAACTACCAAGCAGGTATACTGACTTTAGGAGAATGATTAGTTAACTACTAAATCGCGAAGATAGTAAAACCTATCACGGCGCCAGTCTTCGCCTTTAATTCGTCCTAAATAACCAGCGAGTGGTGAGGCAAGTTCAACTAAGATTTCGTGTAGTTCTCGTGGTTGAATTTTAATTGATGCTCCAGTAACAAAACCATGTAGCCCATCAACACTTGCACGTTCGTAGCCTGTATTTTCCAGATATTTTTTGACAAGCTCGACTAACTGCGCTCTCTGTTTAATATCTTGATTGACTTTATCTATATATTTATTAACTTTATCATCAGCTATACCAAATGGCGCTTGTTGCAAACAGTCTTTAAGTTCTAATAAATTAATTGAGTTTTTATGACTGGCTTGTAACTCAACTAATTTTTGTAATGTTTCTGGTGTAATTACGTTCATATTATTTTCAGTTGCTGTTCTTTTTGCAAAGGTATTTAGCTCACCTGCTGCTACAATCAATTTAACCGCGCGTTCATACTGCGTTTTACCCAAGTGGTTTATACCTATTTTCAGAAGTTGTGCAGGCGTACTATCAGGTACTTTTTCTGATTTAGTTGCTTTGCACTCACCGACTACTGGGTATGGATATTCGCAGTAAAAGTCCATTCCTCCGGCGCCACCAGTTCCTTCAGGGTTAAGTCTAGAACCAGTAAAACCCAGTTTTAACAAGCTTTTACGAACAAGTTTCTCAAAAGTGTTTCCATCGCTTGAGTTACCAACGGAAGTAATTTTACGTATCCAGCTTAAATCTATATCATCGGATGCTGCTTTTAATAGGCGCCTCCAACCTAAGAATATTTGAATATCTTGTTCTAATTGCTTCGCAGCAGGGTTTATAATGCGTGTTAAGGCGCCTTCTAATTCCTCTAATTCTTGGTGTAATGGTGATTGACGCTTTTCGAGTTGCTGCTTACGGATAGCAAAAGTATTATCACTCAACACAGAGTTTGCTTCAGAAGCAGTGAGTGAGTTAGGTAAACCAATGAATTTTCCCAACTTTTCCTTTTGACCGAGATTAGCAGATACATCTTGAGGTTGAGATAGCTGATAAACACGTAGGTATGCGAAGAAAATGTGCTGACGCTGTTGGAGTATCTCTTGTAATGCTTCTTTTGCCCAGATAGTTAGCTTTGAGAAAACATCTAAAGGTGCAGTGTTATCAAGGATTTCACAAAACTCGCAACGTGCCCAGGCTTTTACTTGTACTGTCTCATCAACTAATAGAGGAAGTTGCAACTGTTCGGTTTGTGCTACTAAGCTGAGTTGCCGAGGTTGAAGTAAAACACCTTGGTGAGTTACGGCAGTGTTAGCCACAGGTAAGAAACTCGCGCGGTAGTACTTCTCATAAGGGAGTTGACTTTGTATATCTACTGGATAAAGAGCAAACGTTTGTCCCGGACGAAGAAACATTCGGGGTAAAGCTGCAATTAGGCGCCCTTGAATTAAAGCTTCAACATCAGGGGTAGGTAGACACAAAGCCGTTTGAATAGAAAATATCTGACCCATATTTATTTCAATACTAATTCAGGTTCAAGGCTTTCAGATGAATTAGAACCAGCTTGGGGAATCCGCATTGGTAATTCATCGTCAGTCAGGTTATCAGGCTCTTGTCCCGATGGGTCACTCAAAATTTCACGAATAAGGGGGTTATCAATAGCTAGTTTTTTCTTGTTGATAAAATCAAAAATTAGTTCTTGAGTCAGTTCGTAATTTTCGCCCTTGAAAACAAAAAAGATGGCAATAAGTGGTTTAATATCTTCACTTCGTAGTTTAACCCACTCACCGCCTTGATGTTTCAAAAGCACTTCCAAACGCTGTCTTGCTACGGTTGCTCCTAAACTAATTTGCTTTGAACGCACTAAACAACCACGAGTCAAATCAAATTTTTTGTAATTTATCAGTCGCTTTAACGCTGCCCCAATATATGCTCCACCTGCTTGCTGAACAACATCTACTCCAATTTTGATCTTTTGATTATTACCTATTATTTTAAAATCTATAAAATCCTTATCTGCTGAACTAGTGCAGGCTGGCAAAAATAACTTACCAGCTTCCACATTAAAATAATACCGTGGTAAATACTAATAAATATCGACCATTACTACAACTATCAAACATTATATTTAATAATTAAATCTTATTTAACAAAATCATCTTGCAATACATAATTATTAAACAATATATAATAACTAAAGCGGATGGCGCGTTTTTTCATACGTGCCGACGCTGCGGGCGCCTGTTAAAAAAGTGGTTTTTTGTAAAAGAAAAACAATGGTAGTTTTGGCTGATATGCTCAAGCAATCAAACAAGAGTAAGTAGAAATAGGTTATTTTTGCGCTTCAAAAATAACTAATTTATTCGGAATAGAATATTGAGTCTATAAGTCTGTTAATTGAAGCACCATAACTCTCAAAAATTTATCACTAAATTTTTAAATTTTATACTAAGTTTTATCTTTATTTAAGATTGCTCTTTCATAGGATAACCTAAAAATTTCCAGACAAATGGCTTTGCTAATGTACGATTAAAATAGTCAACAAAACTTAAAATTTGTTTCTTTAAGTCCAATTTAGAAGTAAAA
>NZ_JBXXZH010000154.1:0-22968 GCF_059640475.1 Calothrix sp. CBUCES-K 9914 | reverse complement strand
CGAAACTGTTTGGTTAATTCGCGGCTGATTACGCATGATACTACTTGACGCGCGGTTGCTGGGTCATTTTGAAACTGTGCCGATGTTAATTCTTTTTTCAAACAATATTTTGTCCATAATTTGATTGTTTCTGGTTTGACTTGCCAATCGCTGTAGTATCCTTTGTTGGGTGTGCTTTTTGGCGCCGATTGTCGGAGTGCTTCAACCATTGCAGCAACTTGAGAATCTGAGACTTTTGGCTGTTGTGCTAATGCTGGAAGTGAAGACAACCCAAGAGTGATTATCATTCCACTAACTAGTACTCGCATAAATGTTATTTGTCCTGAACTCTACATACTGCATTTTATCCTTATGCGGACAAAGATGTTTTAATTGTGCCGAATCTACGGTCACGTTTTTGGTAACTCAGCAAAGCTTGATGAAAAGCTGTTCTATCAAAGTCGGGGAACAGCACATCGGTAAAGTACATTTCTGTATATGCCATTTGCCAGAGTAAAAAGTTACTCAACCGCATCTCACCACTAGTGCGAATCAGTAAATCGGGTTCTAGTGAATTTGCTGTATATAGCTGTTGCGAAAATAACTGTTCATCTATATCTGTCGTGTCAAGTTTGCCTGTTTTCACAAGCTCGCCAATTTGACGACATACGTTAATTATTTCATGGCGCCCACCATAGTTAACAGCGATATTGAATTGCAGCGTCTGGTTGTAGCGTGTTTTTTCAACGGCAAGATCAATGAGCTTAACAAGTGACTGCGGTAAAGCAGATAAATCACCAATAAATCTAATTTGTACACCTCCAGAGTGCATTGCGTCTAACTCTTTTTTCAGCGCGCGTTCAAACAACCGCATCAAAAACTCAACTTCCTCAAACGGTCTACCCCAATTTTCTGTAGAAAAAGCATATACAGTTAGCGCTTTAATTCCCCAATCTTTACAGCACCGCAGTATATTTTTTAACGTTCTAACACCTTGGCGATGTCCTGCGATGCGCGGTAAACCACGCTGTTTTGCCCAGCGACCGTTTCCATCCATGATTAAAGCTACATGTTGCGGTAAACGCTGCGAGTCTAAGTCAATAGGTAATTGAGTAATAGTCTTATTCATAGAATTTATATCAAATTAGCGAGAGTTAATTACAAATAATTCGTTCAAGTACTGCGGTGTCAGAGTGTTATTCCATTTCAATAGGTGTAACATTGTATAGGTAAACACTAAAATCAAAGTAATTTTATTATTTAGTGTCCAAGCTTCCCATTTAAGCGTTTTCATCATACGGGTGAGGGTGCGGAATAAATTGTTACGCACCTCACATTGACGACGGGTTTTGATAAAGATACTGATAACTCTCTGTAAAGATGTATCGGGATATGCCCAAACTCCAAATCCCCAAAACTTTGTCATATGGTTAATTTCGTCTATAGCAAGCTGCTCAAGTACTGAATATAATGTGTCTTTTGTGTGTGCCATCATCCATATATATAAACAGGTGGCGCCGTATTCAGTCGCAACTCGATGTAACCCATGACGATATAAATCTTCATGTAGGTCGTCGGTTGGTAGATAACCTCGAACCGTTCGTAAAGTCGGTGTTATTTTTTCCCCTGTGAGTTGGTGATAGATTTTTTGTAGTGCTGGGGTGTGTTGACGTTCTTCTTTTTCCCACAGTCCAAGTTCTATTAATTCGTTGTGTTCGTTAACAGCACCTCCAACAAATCTTGCTAGAGATGGATGTAGAGATTGTAGATATTGACGGCTAGTTTGCGTGTATCCTCGAATAGGCGCCTCGGTATCTAAGCTACCTTTGAGGATAGCTAAGAACACATCAATATCAATACCAATTATTTGGTCACGGTTTATTGCTTGCCAGTCTATATATTTCCAAGGACGTGGTTGAGGATTGGTAAATTGTGCTGGTAAGTCTTGTAAGCGCGCGTGTAAATGGTTGAGTGTAAGATATCTGTCGAGTAACGTGCGAATTCGGTGTTGGGTTTGCCAGAAGTTAGGCTTTTGATTGCTTTGTAATAAGTTGACGGTATTAAGCATAGTTTTATTTAGATGTGATTTTGATCCCCCCCAACCCCCCCTTAATAAGGGGGGGCTAAGAATGATTCTTGTTCCCCCCCTATTAAGGGGGGCTAGGGGGGATCAATTTGTTACAACAGCTTAATTTACGCCGGATATTTTTGTCAGTCGGGGAAAGTAGGGAGTTTGGATATTGATGTAAGTCTGAAAAGTCAGGGAAAAAGTAGGATTTACAGAATCTTGTCGTAAAGTCTGGAAATTAGAGCTTAAACTGGGACTAGTTATCTATATATATAGTCAGTATAGTGAGGCGATGAACGCTGAAGCAGTTTTGGCATGGTTAGATACTTTTGTTCCAGCGCATACCGGAGAAACTTTGAGCGAACTGGAAAGAATTATTCTTCAGCAAGTTTGGTTAGGTAGAAAATACTTAGAGATAGCTAATCAATACGGATGTACAGAAGGACATGCTAAAGATGTTGGTTCGCAGTTGTGGAAGTTGCTATCGAAAGCGCTCAAACAGAAAATTACCAAAGCTAACTGTCGTTCAATTTTAGAACGGTGTTGTCGTAAAGCTGCTACTATATCTGGTTTCCGACCTGTTTGTGTTGCTGTGGCGCCTGTAGAACATAAAATAGATATTGGAAATATTAACTTTTTAGGAAGGGGAGAAGCAATAACGCACCTGCACACACTCAAAAATCAGGGAGCAAAAGTTATAGTTATTCAAGGAGAAGGTGGTTTAGGTAAAACAACTCTCGCTACTGAGTACCTGCATGGTGAGTTTGATTTGGTGCTAGAACTTTTGATGGCAAAGGAAACGCAGAATATTACTGCAGCAGAGCATGTTTTAGAAGAATGGCTCAAACAAGACTTTAATGAAGAACCGGGTGTAGAATTTGGCGTATCGCTTTTGAGATTAAAGCGTCAATTACACGGACGAAAAATTGGTGTATTAATTGACAATATAGAATCAGCGCTTGATGGACAAGGTAGATTTATTGAGGCATACAGAAATTACGTTGAGCTATTAAGAGTATTGAGTGATACGCGCGTTAATTCAACAACTCTAATAACGAGTCGCGACAGGTTATGTGAACCAAGTTTAAACGTCGAACATTACCGTCTTCCAGGTTTAGAAAAATCCGCATGGCTACAATTTTTTAAGAACCGAGGAGTAGAAATAGACTTACCAACCTTAGAAGACATGCAGCGCGCGTATGGTGGAAATGCCAAAGCAATGGGTATACTGTGCGGTACAATTCAAGAAGACTTCGCGGGTAACATGGCAAGGTATTGGCAAGAAAACCGCGCAGACCCCCTTGCTGTCATAGATTTAAAGAATTTAACAGTCAGTCAAATTAACCGTTTACAATCTCTTGATTTATCAGCTTATCGTTTATTATGCCGTTTAGGCTGCTATCGTTATCAAGACGTAGCAAAAATTCCCACCTCTGGACTTTATAGTTTGCTTTGGGATATACCTGCTACAGAACATCGTCAAATTATCACCTCATTAAGAAACCGTTCATTAATCGAATGTCATCAAGGAGAATATTGGCTGCATCCAGTAATTAGAGCAGAAGCTATTTCACGCTTACGTGCAAGTGCAGACTGGGAAATAACCAACCAAAAAGCAGCAGAATATTGGACAGACAGCATACAGCAAATAACAGCATTCAAAGATGCCATACAAGCACTAGAAGCTTATTATCACTACATTGAAATCAACCAATTTGAACTAGCAGGCAAAGTCATTCTCAAAAGCAGAAATAATCAATGGCACCAATATTTACCACTAGGCAGCACATTATACAGAATCGGCTGTGTACAACCGCTAATTTCCCTAATTAATCAAATCATTAACATCACTCACGATTACAACTTAAGCGAGCTTTACAACATCCTAGGAGACCTATACTGGATTACAGGAAAAATCACAAGAGCAATTACATGCCAACAAAAAACCATACAATTAGTAACGCAAAATCTCAAATCACTAATACCCCAACAAGAAAACAAACACAAAGCATATTACCTGCGAATGCTAGAAGTTGATTCACTATTAAGTATCGGGTTATATCAGCTCGACTTATGGGAACTCGAAGCATCATCACAATTATTCCAGCAAGTTATAGATAAAGCGCAAAACACCGACCATCATCGCTGGGCAGAAAAAGCGATACTTTGTCTAGCATTAGTAAATTCTTACTCAGGGTGTCATGAAAAAGCGCGCGAAGCAGTATCAGCATCTCAAATCATCACCCAAGAACTAAACGAAAATACAGGTAGACACGCATACTTTATTCAAATGCTTGGTCAAACATATCTTAACTTAGGTGATTATATTCAAGCCAACCAAATGTTTACCACTGCATTAAACTTTGCTGAAAAAAGCCACTACACACAAGTCAAGGCAAAATCTCTTAGTGGGTTAGCACAAATATACCATCACCAGTCAGAATTTGAACTCGCACTTACATACCACTCACAAGCAATAGAACTATTAGATAAAATCGGTGCCAAGTGTGACTTAGCAGTTGCTTACTTCCAACTAGGTCTAACGTTCCAAAAGCTGCAACAACCAGCAAGTCAAGAAGCTTTTGACTCAGCTATTGAGATATTCACCCAAATGCAGGCGCCGAACCAAGTAGAACGAGTGCGATACGTACTTCTAAATCATTCCTAGAAATTAGCACTTACGCATCTTATGCATTTAATTATACATAATGCAACCTGTAATATTCGGAGAGGGAAACACGAACTCCAAACATCACAAACTTGTATTGATGATAAAATACAAATCTAATACTAATATGTATTAAAAAACTTAACCCGCCGAAACTAGGCGGGTTTTTTCTTTAGGGTCTCTAAAAGTGAGTCGTGAATTTGCCTAAGATGCTTATTTTCTTCTCTTAGGCGGCGGACTCCCCCAGCGCTTGCTCGTACTGCTGGAATTTCTGATTATGCTTCTCAAGAATTTCCTGCATTTTTTGAACTTGTAATTTTAGCTCATCTATCTCCTGAAGTTTTTGAGACTGGCCAGGGGTAGCAATATACACATCTATCATTTCCAAGATTATGTCAGTAATGCTTCTGCCCTCGCTCTCAGCCTTGTTTTTAAAAACCTCCTTCTTGTTTTCAGGTATTGCAATTGATACAAAAGTTCTTTTTTTTGCACTCATCGTTATCTACTACCTAACTTAACTGCTTCTATTTTATTTCACCTGTATTGATAATTGTATTCGTGATTGTATTGACATGTGTTGATGATGCAATACAATAAAATACAGTCGCTTAATTTCCCAATTTGGGTGTAAGTCAACTATAAGCATGGATGCAGGACGCATTTGAGAAGAGTAAAACATAAGTATTAACCAGGAGTGCTTGTGAAACAAACGACCATAGAAGCTTTGCTACGAGCTTATATAAAGTTACAAGACTGTAGCGACGAGCTTTATTCTTCATCGCAGGAAGCGTTAAACAATAACGACCTCGTGGATGCTGACTTCTTGCAAAGCCAAGCAGATAGAATATTTGAACAGGCTGAAAATCTAGAGTCTTTAATTTCCGAATTGGAGTAATAGCAATGAAAACAACAGAAGATTTAAGAGCCAAAGCAAAGGAACTGTCATCTGAAGTAACAAGCTACAGTAAGCAGGGTATAGAACTTATACATGCTGGTAAGCGCAAAGAAGGACACGAACTGATGCGTAAAGCTTACGAAACTAGCAAGCGCTGTCAAGCTGTTCTCGGTGAGATTATTCGCCGGGAAAAACTACTTAGCTAAATGTAGAACATCTAAGTCCAGTTTTTGAGGCGCCTCTTTTAACGAGCTTGAAGAGCGCCTTTCTGCATTATTTATGTACAACTGAGATATTCACCCAAATGCAGGCGCCTAAACAAATAGAACGAGTTTCAAAATATCAAAAAGCAATTTTACGGAATTGAAGAGCGCTGGTTTGTATCGATCAATATAATCTTACAAACACAGTAAACAATATGTTGAACCTCAAAAAAAGCGCAAAATATTTCGTTTTATTACCAGTTATTAGCGCAACTTTATTCGCTGGACTTGCAAACGCAGAAACAATAAGAACAAAGAACTTTAGCGTCAAAATTACCAGAAATTGTGCTGAAGGAAATGTAACTTGTAACAATGTATCATATGTAGGCAAAGATTTAAAGACAGGTAGATCAATTCGTTTAACTGGCAAAACAATCCATACAAGAGGCGCCGATGGTGTTACACCAAGCCGTTTCCTTGGTTATGAGTTCCGTAACAATCAATATCTTTACCGAGTAACATCAGATAATAAACTACAAGTCTATAAAAGCGGAAAATTAATACTTCAAGAACAAGGAACTTTAATAGATTAATTTTTCTATAATAAAAGTATAATCTTCATTATCAAAATCCCGGTTTTGCAGTAAAAACCGGGATTCTAATTTTTACGTGCAGGCGCCAACTTTATGTAGTTTTAATTTATTACTTAGTACAGGTAACTATCATACACATTAGTATAGTTTAATTTTTGATTAAAAATTAGTTATGATAATTATGTTAGCATTAAATTAAAATATATAAATTTTTGTAAATAAAAAGTCATCATGAACTGCTTACGCTAGGACAAATGGAATAGCCATAGGACATTAGGTCTTTTCCTAACTTATATTTTCAAGACAATAAATTGTATAAAAACTTTTATGAGAGGCAAAAGTGTTTTATTATTTGCAGTAACTGATGGTGAAACCAAAGCGTGAAAAGAGAGTAATAAAGTGAAAAGAGAGCTTCCAAAATACTATAAGCCATTGATTGTTTTTGTTTGCACATTATTTTTTGTCTTTTCCAGTCAGGCAGTCATTGCATGGAGCAATCGCAATCCGGAGGATGGAAGAGGACGGAATGTGGACTTGATTGTAGGTGGCGATTACGTCGTGACTATGAACGATGCACAATCCGTTATCAAGAATGGTGCAGTTGCAATCAAGAACGGTAAAATTATTGCGGTAGACAAAATAGGCAATATTCAGGCATCTTACAAAGCTAACAGGGTACTTCCAGGCGAAGGGATGGTGCTGATGCCCGGTCTTGTCAATGGTCATTCTCATTCAGCAATGGTACTGTTTCGTGGTCTAGCGGACGATTTAGCGTTGCAAGATTGGCTTCAAAACTATATCTTCCCTGCGGAAGCAAAGTTTGTTGACGACAATTTTGTTCGCGTCGGTGAACAGTTAGCTTGTTGGGAGATGATACGGGGTGGAACAACGACTTTTGTTGATATGTACTTTAAGCCGGATGTTGCGAGTCAAGTGGTGAATGAATGTGGTTTACGTGCCATTATTGCACCATCGTCAATAGATTTTCCTAGCCCTGGTTTTCAAGGATGGGATGATGCGTTTGCCACAGCTGTAGATTTTGTAAAACGCTCGAAAGGCAAGAACCCACGTATTACACCAGCCATTACTGCACATGCTCCATACACTGTCTCGCCAGAGCATTTGAAGCAGGCTATTGAGGCTGCACGTCAATACGATGTCCCCCTGACAATTCACTTAGCAGAGACAAAAACCGAAGTAGAAGATGTTCAAAAGCGCTATAATGCGACCCCAGTGCAACACTTGGAAAATCTCGGCTTCTTGGAGCCGCGCGTTTTTGCCGCGCACGTAGTATGGCCTAACGAAAGTGAAATAGCCTTGATGGCGAAACGTAGTATTGGTGTTATCCACAATCCTGACTCGAATTTAAAACTAGCTTCAGGCTTTGCGCCAATTCCAGCGATGTTGAAAGCGGGAATTAAAGTTGGTCTGGGTACAGATGGAGCTGCCTCGAACAACGTTCTTAATATGTGGAACGCAATTCGTCTCACTGCCCTCATCCATAAAGGCACAACTCTCGATCCCACTGCTGTACCAGCTAAAACTGTATTGCGTATGGCAACAGTTGGTGGTGCAGAAGCACTCGGCTTGGCAGATAAAATTGGTGCTATTAAGGTGGGACTTCAAGCAGATTTGATTCAAGTTGAGCTTAACGAACCACATTTAATCCCTATTTACAATGTAATCTCCCATCTAGTTTACGCAGCAGATGCCCAAGATGTTGATACTGTTATTGTGGATGGAAAAGTTCTCATGCAAAGACGTAAGATGCTTACCCTTGATCCGGAGCGGATTCGTCTTGAAGCTACTTCCATTGCTGATAGAATCGACGCTGAGTTACGACCTAATAAAGACGCTCAGTCATAACACGGAATTGTGATAGTTGTAAAAATTATATTCACGTAGAGACCGAATTAATACGGTCTCTACAACGTGCAAATTTTACGAATCATGCGCGGATTGCTATAAAAGTCTAACTATGAGTTTTGCTTTAATCAAGCATTGAGGCGCCCAGTTATCAATGCTCGACGGTCAGAATTTAATCTAAAAATGAAGGTTTTGACCCAACGCATAAATTAAAACTTTAGTAGCTCCTAACTTGCACATTCAAAAAATCCATATACAATAAGGGTTCCAAAAAATGTGCTAGTTCCATATTTTACTGGAGCTTTGCGGCGCCAGTCGGAGGCTTATATCTTGCACCTACACCCTATAAGGGTTGGACTATACGAACAAAGCCTGCCTACGCAGGCTAAAAAGGCTATTTTATCGTGTTATTGATAAATATTTATGTTTATTGTAAATATAAAAATTAAGTATTAATACGTTGGTGCAAGATGTGAGGTAGAATAAGTTAGATAATCTTTATCATGTGCGTTTCAATCCTTAGTAGGGACTAATTTTAATTGCAATCGCGCGCTTGTATTCGTTCTGGCTATAAAGTTTCAGTTTCAATCCCTAGTAGGGATTAATTTGAATTGCAATCTGTGTTAATTACTGCAGCGACTTGGTAAGCGCTTCAATAATTGTTTCAATCCCTAGTAGGGATTAATTTGAATTGCAATCTTGAAGCGCGCGACATGATTATGTGTGTTGGTTGGTCGTTTCAATCCCTAGTAGGGATTAATTTGAATTGCAATTTGGCGTAGATTTGATGCCATTGCGCGAAAATCAAGAGTTTCAATCCCTAGTAGGGATTAATTTGAATTGCAATAACTCTATAATCGCTTCCCGTTGGGTCTAGTGCGTTTCAATCCCTAGTAGGGATTAATTTGAATTGCAATTCGCAGGTGCCTCTTAGTTCCGTTTGCTATGATTTGCCGTTTCAATCCCTAGTAGGGATTAATTTGAATTGCAATATCCAAGTTAATTGAAATTCATAATCTTTTGACGTTTCAATCCCTAGTAGGGATTAATTTGAATTGCAATATCAGGCGCCTGAAAGCCTTTGTATATGTAGTTTTCATGGTGCGGATGCGCGGATGGTCTAATCATATCACATAAAATAGTGTTTTGATTTTACTAAAATGGCTGGAACCATTTCTGGACAAAGTGCGCGGGTAGTTTTAATTTTTAAATCGCTGTAATTATTGCAGTAGCTTGATTTTAGAGATTTTTGATAGAACTAACTTTTCTACACCTACCCACCCGCGCATGATACGAGGTTACGCAGTTGAATACGTAGATGGGAATGACGTACTATTCGGTAATTATACAATAGGCGCCAGTTTTCCTATAATTGTTTAATTATAGTATGCTCTGAAGCGATACATTGCATAAGTAAAAGCTTGTCATAAATATAAGAGTATGGGTGTTGCTCTCATACTAGTTACCTGTGTCTATATTTATATTGTTGGAGAATATTAACTTTTAAGCCTTCTCCGTTTATACATGAATCTTATTATACATATTCAAAAAATATCTAGATTGCATTACTATTAAATTATCTATATATGAAAAATAATAAGTTTGTAATTGCTCAAAATTCTTCTAATAACTCAAATGAAGTAGTGCGTGCTGAGAATAATATATATGTATTTGCGCTAGCAATTAGTATTGTAATCGTTATCTTGTTTGTTATATATAAATTTTATTACTCGAAAAGAAACAAAAGTACTGCAGTAGAAACGCCTCAAGCTACTTATTCCACCTCTCCAGCGTCAGTACATCTACCTATTCATGTTATCAATTCAGAGTCTTTGGAGTCTCAATTGCGTGAACTCGCATTTAAAGCATGGACAACAGAAGCTAGTTTAACACATACTCCGTTTTTATTAAATCCAAGCAACTTTCCTCATATTACCGAGCCTGCAAAATTTGTAGAGCTTTTATTATGTCATACTAGAAATACTGCACCTGGGTTTGAAATACCATATATGGTTCCCCATGTAGTTGTTGAAGCTATACCATTTGCAGCAGGACTATTTCAGGTAGATGAAGAAGGCTGGGTAACAATTAAAGTTGGTTCAGATTTCTTTAATGATAAATTAGCTGCACAAGCTATTTTAGCTCATGAGGTCTGTCACTATATTTTAGAAAACTCTGGAATTCGTAAAAGTGATTATTTACTCAACGAACGTTACACTGACATGTGTATGTTTGTCTGTGGCTTTGGGCAGATTTTCAAAGCTGGTTATAAACGAGAAATGGCGCAGAATGACTACCGTCCGGGACATCGTTTAGGTTATTTAACCGACGCTGAATACCTATATGCAAGTCACTTTGTTGAACAACTGCGTACTAGTGATGAATTTTCACATATAAGCGAACTAGAAACACTCAAAAAACGAATGCAGCAGCTTGTTTATGACCCAGACGTTTGCGCGCGTTTAATTGAAGCAGCACGCAGGCGCCTGCCAAACAAGTCAGAAGTCGAACTATATAAAAACGAAATTGACCG
Source organism: Calothrix sp. CBUCES-K 9914 (assembly GCF_059640475.1). Taxonomy (NCBI): domain Bacteria; kingdom Bacillati; phylum Cyanobacteriota; class Cyanophyceae; order Nostocales; family Calotrichaceae; genus Calothrix; species Calothrix sp. CBUCES-K 9914. Next base: position 12,163 of record NZ_JBXXZH010000154.1, on the reverse strand, counting down.
CATAGAACGCGACCGTAGATAATAAGTTAGTAGCAGCGCACAGAGCGTACCAGGCGCCTGTCTCAAAATGGAGTTAGTGATAATGTCAGAGAATATTGATAATTGGTTTAACACTGCTCGGTTTGGAATGTTTGTCCACTGGGGACATAGTTCTCAGCTTGGTGTTGAATTATCATGGCCACTTGCAGGTGGTGTATTTAGTTTGCCTTTTTGTAATAACATTGAAGTTGATGAGTATCATCAAAGTGCAAAAACTTTCAACCCACAAAAATATAATCCTCAAGAGTGGGCAAGTTTAGCAAAACGCTTGGAAATGCAGTATGCCATTTTGACAGCTAAACATCACGATGGCTTTGCTATGTTTCATACTCAAGCGTCAGATTTTTCGATTAATAACTCGCCACATCAGAAAGACATTGTAAGAGAATTTGTAGAGGCAATGCGTTCTCTTGGTATTCGTATCGGGTTATATTTTTCTTTAATTGATTGGCATCACCCTGATTATCCAGCTTTTACCGAAGCAGATAAACCTTATAATCTTCTTAAACACCGTCAGCCTACAACCCAACAATGGCAGCATTATACAGATTTTATGTTTGCCCAAGTGCGGGAATTATTAACAAACTATGGCAAGATTGATATTATTTGGTTTGATGGTAGTTGGGAGCGAACACCAGAACAATGGAAAGCAGCAGAACTAAATGATATGATTCGCGCGTTGCAACCAGATATTTTAATCAACGACCGTTTACCAGGTTTCGGTGATTTTACTACCCCAGAACAATTTATCCCTCCCCAACCTCTTGATACGATGTGGGAAGCTTGCATGACCATTAATGAGAGTTGGGGTTATAATTCTGTTGATACTAATTTTAAATCATCACGACAAATAATACACACTCTTTGTGAAGTAGCAGGTAAAGGGGGCAATTTACTATTAAATGTTGCCCCAATGGGTGATGGACAAATTCAACCAGAATTGCTCGAACGTCTAGCAGTACTAGAAACTTGGATGCAGGCACATCAAGAAAGTATTATTGGCACACAACCCGGTTTAGAACCTTGGCAATTTTATGGTTCATCTACGCGCAAAGGAAATTTAATTTATTTACATTTACTTTGGAAACCATACGAAACAATTTCTGTACGAGGAGTCCCAATTAAAAAGATACAATCCGTATACAATTTGAAAGATAAAACTCCTCTTCAATACACTACTCGTTGTGCAATTATAGAATCATTTAATTCTAACCCCACAGGAGAGTTAACAATTACTGTACCAGAATCATTAATTGACCCTTATGCTACTGTTATTGTTATTAATATTACAGATGATTAAGTAAATGGCGCCTGTTTTATAGTGATTTATCTTTTTTACGAATATTTCCGGCTCTTGCGTACTTAGCGTGCTAATTTAGGGAAAAATAAGCTTAAAACTCTTGCTGGGCTTATCTTACAGCTATTATTACCTTCAGAACGGTATTCTTGTCCAAAATTAAAACTAAAAGCGTCTGTAAGCCTTGTAAATCAAGCATATTTATAGATTTTAATTAAAATTTAGCACGCTATGTACGATAGAACCCTTTTTCATAACTTAGAATGCAATTAATCATTTATGAATGTAGTTTTATTCCTGAAGGCTCTCTACTAATTGTGTTTCCATTGTCGATAATGAAGCTAGCTTTTCTTCTAGAGTTTGCTTGCGTTCACGTATCCCTTGTAAACGTGCCATTTTAGCTTCTTTACTAAAGAACTGGTCGAAAAGGATGTCTTTTTCTTCTTTTGTCATTTTTCCTATGCATGGGTCTTGGTCAATTTCATCGAGCGCACGCCATATTTCAAGCGTTTCTGGTGTTGGGGTGCTGTCAGTTTGGTTCATGGTATTAGTTTAACAAGGTTGTTAATCAAGTGTTTGTGAGTCACGTCGCTGTTGTTGCCTAGTTAGAAACTGATTAGGGGGGATCAGTGCATATGTTAACTCTGACTGGAAATATTAAGTCTGTATAAACTTGTAACCGAATGGGTATAAAACTGGTATGTTTCGATTTAGCTACTTAAACTGTAGATTTAAAATGAAAAGTACTATAAAACGTATAACAAAATACAATAAGCGTTTAATGCGTTTCATGCTGCCAATGTTGACGACAGCGTTGTTATGTGTGACATCACCAGTTTTTGCTCAATTGCCCAATACGTCCACTATATCTATAACACAACAGTCCGGCGCCTCTCTCGAACAAACCGCGCGCATTTTATACGGGGAAGGTAAGTATTCTGAGGCAGCAAGTTTATTTCAACAAGCGGCGAAAGCTTATCAAGCAGCTAAAGACCCTATTAAACAAGCGCTCAGTTTAAGTAACTTAGCACTATCTTACCAACAATTGGGACAATGGAACGATGCAGATAGTTCCATCACAGACAGTATTAAGATATTAACGAGCAGTTCACAACCAGGACAACTATCCGCGTTAACACAAAGTTATGATATCCAAGGTGAGTTACAATTAGCGCGCGGGCAAGCGGAAGCAGCGTTAAAAACCTGGCAACGTACTGAGTCTTTATATAAGCAGCAAAATAATCCTAAACAAGTACTGATGAGTCAAGTCAAACAAGCAAAAGCGTTACAAAACTTAGGGTTATATCGCCGCGCGGTGGAACTACTGGCATCTGTGTTAAATTTATCTAACACAACGAAACAAGAAGACCTAAAAACTGCTTTACAAAAAGTTCCTGCATCACCTGAAACAGCAGCAGCATTACGAACTTTAGGTGATTCATTACGGGTTATTGGTAATTTACCTCAAGCCAAGCTTATTTTAGAACGAACTTTAGTCATTGCCCAAGAGTTAAAGTTACCTGAAACAATTGCTCTAACACAACTTAGTTTAGGAAATACATCACGCGCGCAAATCAATTTCGATGCTACTTTGGATGATAAAGAGCGTATACAAGTTGATACACAAGCTGCACTCAACTTTTATCAACAAGCTGCAACATCCGCACCCAGTATTAAAGTTCAAGCACAGTTAAATCAACTTAGCTTACTTGTAGATACCAAACAAGAGGATGCTGTTAAAAACCTGCTGCCAGAGGTGAGAAAAGAAGTTGAAGCATTACCACAAAGTCAAACTGCTATCGACGCGCGTATAAATCTTGCTCAAACAATGATGCGGATGCGTTCCAATGATTATATGCTTGATACTGCGAATATTTTGGCAGTTGCAATCAAACAAGCGCAAGAGTTAGGCAACCCCCGTACACTCGCTTATGCACAAGGTAGTCTTGGCAGTGTTTACGAACGAGCGAAGCGGTGGAAAGAAGCAGAAAAGCTTACGAACCAAGCGCTTCAACTCGCACAACAAGTTAATGCAGGTGACATTGCATATCTGTGGCAGTGGCAGTTAGGAAGGGTAACAAAGGCACAAAATAAGAATGATGTTGCTATTGTTGCTTATAAAGAAGCCGTTGGTACTATTAAATCATTACGGGCAGATCTAGCGGCCGCAAGTCCTGACGTGCAGTTTTCTTTTCGTAATGCTGTTGAACCAATTCATCGTCAACTTGTAGAATTACTAGTAAGTTCACAAAATAAAGACAATCTCAAAACCGCGCGTGACGTAATAGAAGGATTACAGTTAGTTGAACTCGATAACTTCTTTCGTGAAGCTTGCTTGAATGCCAAACCCGAACAAGTTGATATAGTTGATGCCAAAGCAGCAGTCATTTACCCAATTATCCTTGAAGACCAGCTTGCTGTGATTACCAGTCTACCAAAACCAGGCGCCGACCCCAACTCCAAAGATAATCGTGACTTCCACTACTACAAATCAAAAATTACTAAACAGGAAATTGAAAAACTAGCAGCACGTTTAAATGACGACCTTAGACAACCAACAGCGGCAATTATTGATATCATGTTGCCGAAACTGCAAAAAATGTATGATTACGTGATGCGTGATGCAGCCAATGATATTACAACGAGTAAAGTTGAAACACTTGTATTCGTGTTAGATGGTGTTTTGCGGAATATACCAATGTCAGCATTACACGATGGTAAGCAGTTCCTTGTAGAAAAGTATAGCGTTGCCTTGACACCAGGATTACAACTACTGGCGCCGCGTTCACTACGACAAGAGCGTTTAGGAGCATTAGTAGCAGGGTTAAGTGAAGCTCGATCTGGCTTTCCAGCACTACCAAACGTTGCACAAGAAGTTAACAAAATACAATCAGAAATACCTTCTCAAGTACTGCTTAATCAAGGTTTTACAGACTCCGCATTTAGATCCCGAGTCTCAACTGCTCCCTTCCCCATCGTACACTTAGCAACACACGGTCAATTTGGCTCAAACGCCGAAGACACATTTATCATTACATGGGATAAAAAAATCAAAGTCAACGACCTAAGTGGAGTATTAAAAACCGTTGAACTATCGCGCAATAACTCACTAGAACTTTTAGTACTTAGTGCGTGCGAAACAGCAGCAGGTGACTCAAAATCTGCACTTGGACTTGCAGGTGTTGCAGTACGAAGTGGCGCCCGTAGTACAATAGCAACGTTATGGCAAGTTAACGACGAAGCATCAGCAATACTAATGAGCCAATTTTACGACGAACTTGTCAAAGCTGGTAAAACAGGTATATCAAAAGCTGAAGCACTGAGACGCGCGCAAGTAGCAATCTTAAACAACAAAGATTACAAATCACCCTACTACTGGGCTGCATATGTACTCCTAGGAAACTGGACATAAAACTATTATCCATATTGTGGAACGGGCATCCTTGCCCGTCACGTCTCTACTACTCATTTTAATTAATATTTTTTAATTTTAGATACAAGTCTAACACATATATTTAAGTATGTAGACACTTGAGTATTCAGATATTTAAATGTTGCCTCAATCAATATTTCATAATCTGTAAGCTATCATTCAGCGCCTACCTTAAGCCCTTATAACAACTACAGAGCGTCCTTTTTTAGTTGTCACGTTTTTAGTTTTCAAACGGTCGAGAAAAGCTGGTGCATTTTCGCGTCTATCAAAAACGAACAACCAACCGTAATCTGCTTTTACTCTTTCCAAATAAGCTTCTAACTGTTTTAAAATGGACATGCAGACGTTACAGTACGTGCGTTTGGTGTAGCTTGTGGCGCCATTGCTACAAGCTCGACACTCCCATCGGTATTTTTGACCCAACCTTGCGCTTCAACTACCGCGTTTTGCACTTTGTTAGGGACTATATTTGATACGTTTCTATTATTATTGTCTAAAGTTGCTAACTTGGTAGTGTTGGTTGTACCTGGTAAAGCTTCGAGTGGACTGGGTGGTAAACTACCTCGTCCTGTAATGGTAAATTCTCCTAATGGTTTGGCACCAGGTTCTCTGGGACAAATTTGAGCAACTTTACGTGTAGCATCAACGACTTCTTGGGGTAATTCAATTAATCCTTGCTGTGGTTTAATATCAGGTTGAGTAATAGAAACATTTCCTTGGACACCAAGTTGAGAACTTGCGGTGATATCACTCTTATCGTCTGATGGTATCGTGCGGGGTTCAATACCAAAGATACCTTGTGTCTGGATATTTATGTTACCACCTTTACCAGTAAAAGCATTAGCTGTGATATCGCTATTTTCTGTGGGGACGGCAACAATAAAACGAGAATTAATATCAATATTACCTCCATCACCACCTTTTTCTTGAGTACCTGCGTTGGTGGAAATTTGGGCGCCTCGTCTGAGTAAAAGTAAATCGCTGTTGAGTTTGATGTTACCACCGTTACCCGATGCAGAATTCGCTTGAAGTTTTCCTTGATTATCTAGTGTTATATTTGGGGAATTGATTTCAATATCACCTGTGGTTCCTGAACCAGTGGAATTGACGAAGAGGCCAGCATTGGCGCCGATATTTCCAACGCTGTTGGGAAAATTAGTCAGACGGTCATTGTAATTCGGGTCGTTACCGTTAATCGTTACCTTGTCAGTAGCGTTGACTGTAATTTTACCAGCAGATCCGTTGCTCTCGGTAGTTGTGGTAAGTTGTCCACCGTTAAGTGCTTCAAATACATTAGTATTTAAGGTAATATCGCCACCCTTATTGTTATTTCGGGTGCGCGCATCTAATAAGGCACCGTCTTGTAAATTAAAGGAACCTGCATCAATAGTAATATTGCCACCCTTGCCAATGGAATTAGAACCAGTAAATGTCAAGAAAGCACTAGAAAATCCAGCCTCCTGACTAGTACCAGAAACATTTACAGAATCCTTAACATTAATTTGAATATTACCTGAACTTCCTTGCCCATCTGTGCTGGCTTCCAATTGAGCGCCATCTTGTAGAGATAATAAAGCTGAATTAATAGTAATGTTTCCTCCGTTACCTTGTGTACCTGTTTCGGCTCGGCTAACAATTCCACTACGAAATGTATTACTTCCACCAGAGATAGTTACCGCATCAGAAACATTAATATTGACATCCCCTGCATCTCCTTGTCCATCCGGTCTACGAACCGAAGTTTTCAGTTGAGAACCATCAAGTAGTGATAGCGATCTTGCGCTGAGGTTGATATTACCTCCTTTTCCTACACCTCCTGATTCTACAGTGGCAAAAATTCTGGCATTCTTGTCTAAGAAAACAAAATGAGATGCACCTATTGTCACGTTACCTGCTTTTCCTTCTCCAAATGTACCTGCGACAATTTGAGCTTCATCATCCATAGACAAAGAACCTGCATTGATATTAATATTTCCCCCACTCCCTTTTGTTCCTATTTCTAAAAGGCTGCGAATTCCACTGCTAAAAATTTTGTTTACACCATTAGAGGATGTTTTAAAAGTGGGGGGCTATCGTAAGAAAGCTCACAAGGTTTAAGCTGAAATTACAGATAACAGCACCTTGTGAGTCAATGACTAAAGAATATCGTAGCAACTTAACGAATGGAACAGTGGGAACTGATCTCAGACCTTTTCCCGGAAGCTAAGACAGGTGGTCGTCCGCGTAATACAGTGATGTACGCAGTCGTAAATGCAATACTTTACGTGCTTTGTGAAGGTTGTACATGGCGAGGTTTGCCAGGGGACTTTCCTCCGTGGCAAACAGTTTATGGATATTTTCGAGCATGGCGTCTGGACGGTACTTGGCTCCTAGTTCATGACAAATTATACCAGTGGGTAAGAGTCGCGGCAGGACGAGAACCAAGCCCATCTGAAGCTGCCGTGGATAGCCAGTCGGTAGAAACAGCAACAATGATATACCAAGAAGTTGGTTATGACGCAGGTAAACAGATACACGGACGAAAACGTCATCTAACAGTAGATTTACTTGGGTTGGTTTTACGAGTTTTGGTTACGTCTGCTTCTATTCCTGAGCGGCAAGGAGCGAAAAAAGTCCTAGAACGAGTTCATGGTATGGGAGGTAAAGTAAGGCGATTACACACAATTTGGATGGACGGGGGCTATAGAGGAGAGGAGTTTGCACGTTGGGTGATAGACATGTTTCGGTGGATTGTTGAAATTGTTCTCAGACCCTTGGAAAAAAAGGGCTTTGTCCATTTACCAAAAAGGTGGGTTGTGGAGCGAACATTTGGATGGCTCAACTGGTGTAGGCGCCTGAGTAAAGATTATGAGCATTTGCCCGAAACCTCAGAAACTTTCATTTATATTGCGATGATTCGCATCATGGTCAGGCGATTAGCGTAATTTTTAACTTGCTTTGACTTTTAAAACATCCTCTTAAGAAACAGGACTACAAATGCGAACTCTGTGGAGCCAAATTATTAAGTGATGAGCAGGTACAAATACATCATATTGATGGCAATCATAACAACTGGATAAATAAAAATATTGTCGCAGTACATAAAAGCTGCCACGATTATATCCACTCAAGCAATCAAAGATAATCGGAAGCCGGATGCAGCGAAAGTGGCATGTCCGGATTTAAAAGGGAGGTGCGGGGAATAATATCCCCCATCGACCTAACCAGCTTCGTAAGCGAGGGTGTAAATTTTCTTTTCGTTTAAACTGCTGTAAATAAAGAACTTATTGCGCTTTATTGGGATATTGGTAAGATGATTGTTGGGCGCCAGCAGGGCAATAGCTGGGGTAAATCAGTCGTTGAACAGTTAGCGAAAGACTTACAATCTGAGTTTCCTGGTATTAGCGGATTTTCTGTCCGCAATATTTGGAATATGCGTAGTTTTTATATAGCATACTATCAGAATGAAAAAATGCAACCATTGGTTGCAGAAATTGCTTGGACTCATAATATAATTATTTTAGAAAAGTGTAAAGATGATTTAGAACGAAAATTTTATATTAGAATGACTAAAAAGTTTGGTTGGACTAAAAATGTTTTAATTCACCAAATAGAGAACCTTATCAAATAGTTTCTAGCGTTCCGCAAGAACTCAAAAACAAACTTCCTGCTCCAGAACAAATTTCTAAACTATTGGAGGGGGTTGAGTAAAAATAATATGAGAAAACCAGTATGACATATCAAATTTGGAATGCTCCGATTTTGTAATTATTTGTTAGGCTAGTAAATGTTGATATTAAAACCTCTCCGGAGGTTGCTTCACATATTTAAAATCCAACATTCATCAGTCAAATGCCTCACAGTCTAGTCCTTAACTTACTACCCCAGTCAAGCATCTATCCACAATTTTTATCTGGTAGGCATTATCATGCTTTATTTCTCAACCTTGTCAGTTCTGTGGATAAAAGTTTAGGCGATATCCTTCATGATACAACCACAGATAAAGCTTTTACGCTTTCGCCTATACAAATACACCGCAGACAACCAGCACTTAAAAACAATATTCTGCAATGGCAGCACCAAGAACCTATACAACCTGAGACACCTTGCTGGTGGCGCCTGTCTTTGCTTGACGATACCTTATTTAGTAGACTAACGCAGCTTTGGTTAAATATAAATCCTGAAAAAGCTTGGCATTTAGGCTCTGCTGACTTGTTTATTACCAGTATCCAAGCTACACCTCAGTCAAACCAACCTTGGGCAAACGCCTGTACTTATACCCAGCTATATGAACAAGCAAGTGGCGCCGAACGAAGCATCAACTTTATATTTGCCACTCCAACAGCTTTTCGGCAAGGAAGCTTCGATACAGCATTACCCAGTAAAGAGTCAGTATTCAAAAGTTTACTACAACGCTGGAATAAATATAGCAGCATAGAAATATCACCTGAAATAATAGATTGCATTTTTCCAAGCTTTTTCAACATCCGTACAGAAATAGCGAGTGACTCCCGCAGTAAATTTATAGGTTGTGTTGGGCAAGTAAGCTATAAAATTATGGGAGAAGTCGAACCAGAAGTCATCAAACAAGTAAACGCGATAGCTGACTTTGCACTATACGCAGGAGTCGGAAGGAAAACACCAATGGGAATGGGAATGGTACGCAGGCAAACTAATTAGACAACATTTTACCTCATTTCCCCTATATCACTGCGAACCATAGGGTGTTTTTTAGACAGGACATAAAATTATGCCCAAAACACTTACCCAATAAAGCTTTGAAGAATTTAGCGATGTTCATAGGTTCGCGGTAACTCTGAAACCCTTATCAATAGAGTATTTCAGCCATTTATGCCCATACCAATCTTGACACCTCAAGCTCTGAAACGCTATTCTTATTCTAGATTCGCGGTACAGTACCTTGAAAACCAAATACAGCAAAGCTTCCACAGCGAGCCATTGCAATTTCTAATAATCCCTTTAAGGGATTGAAACATTGATAGCTTTACCTTGACCCCCGACCATCTCTAATTGCAATTTCTAATAATCCCTTTAAGGGATTGAAACAACCACGCGCGCTCACTTGGTAACGATGACTTAGATTGCAATTTCTAATAATCCCTTTAAGGGATTGAAACTTCCGTAGACTTTGTGTGTTCCTGGACTAGCAGGGATTGCAATTTCTAATAATCCCTTTAAGGGATTGAAACATTCCCTCTGACACCGATATAGCCAAACACTTTTACATTGCAATTTCTAATAATCCCTTTAAGGGATTGAAACGATTGTACTACTTTCATGGAGGATAGCAGTACAAGAGATTGCAATTTCTAATAATCCCTTTAAGGGATTGAAACAGTACGTTGTTTATATTGTCGCTATTGATGCGCCATTGCAATTTCTAATAATCCCTTTAAGGGATTGAAACAGTTCGTCGCGTATGGAGGTTTGGGCAAAAACATAATATTGCAATTTCTAATAATCCCTTTAAGGGATTGAAACGGATGAAATCTCCCGTATCGTATGACACATCCACATTGCAATTTCTAATAATCCCTTTAAGGGATTGAAACCGTCGATGAGGCACCACTAACTAATGCGCTATCCCATTGCAATTTCTAATAATCCCTTTAAGGGATTGAAACAGCGTAATCAATAGCTGTTGAACAAGCAAGGTTTATTGCAATTTCTAATAATCCCTTTAAGGGATTGAAACATAGGAAGTTTTTTTGTAAAAGCCAACGATAGTTTATTGCAATTTCTAATAATCCCTTTAAGGGATTGAAACTATTATCAAGGTGTTGCATGGTAGTAGTTATTAAATTGCAATTTCTAATAATCCCTTTAAGGGATTGAAACTTCTGCTTATGAAGACTTGATGGAAGCACTGCCTCTGTACGTATTGCAATTTCTAATAATCCCTTTAAGGGATTGAAACTAACCCATTAGCACTTGAGTATGCTATTGTTGTTAACATTGCAATTTCTAATAATCCCTTTAAGGGATTGAAACTTTTCGACGAAAAAAGCGCTTGAGCCAACGAAAACTTATTGCAATTTCTAATAATCCCTTTAAGGGATTGAAACATGGAAGAACTATTAACTATCGACTTAAAGTCCAATTGCAATTTCTAATAATCCCTTTAAGGGATTGAAACTCACGCTGAAATTTGATATCCTCTAACTGATACCTATTGCAATTTCTAATAATCCCTTTAAGGGATTGAAACATCAACGTCGGAGCCGTTCAGCAAGAAATAGAATATTGCAATTTCTAATAATCCCTTTAAGGGATTGAAACTTTGAATCGCAAAAACAGCACTCAATCAGAATCGCTGGATTGCAATTTCTAATAATCCCTTTAAGGGATTGAAACCTTCAGTTCCAATCAAATCAGCAGCAAGTTTGAATTGCAATTTCTAATAATCCCTTTAAGGGATTGAAACTCCGTGTTGTTTGTTTATACATCTAATATAGTTGATTGCAATTTCTAATAATCCCTTTAAGGGATTGAAACATGAAACAGACAAGGAATTATTTTATTGTATAGATTGCAATTTCTAATAATCCCTTTAAGGGATTGAAACTACGAATCCTACTACCATTGTTACCAGCAAAAGATTGCAATTTCTAATAATCCCTTTAAGGGATTGAAACTGGTGGACATCCATGACCTAAATCTATTACAAATTATTGCAATTTCTAATAATCCCTTTAAGGGATTGAAACGTAAGATTTAATCAGTCCTTCGATGGATTCGCATTGCAATTTCTAATAATCCCTTTAAGGGATTGAAACCAAAATAAAGGCTCCTGATTTGCCTCCAATTATGATTGCAATTTCTAATAATCCCTTTAAGGGATTGAAACATGGGTGAAGAACACAGAACAGACCAACACTAAAATTGCAATTTCTAATAATCCCTTTAAGGGATTGAAACGAATTTTCCGAAGAAGCTGGAGGCGCCAAATCTCATTGCAATTTCTAATAATCCCTTTAAGGGATTGAAACATTTAAAGAGACTTAAACAACGTTTTGAGCAAGGATTGCAATTTCTAATAATCCCTTTAAGGGATTGAAACTGGCTTATTTTCAGATTCTTCGTATTCAAGCAAATTGCAATTTCTAATAATCCCTTTAAGGGATTGAAACAGAACCCGTCCAGCAAGTAGTACTACCTAGCTTTATTGCAATTTCTAATAATCCCTTTAAGGGATTGAAACACAGCTAGTATTGATTAAATTGGTTGCGTATTTATTGCAATTTCTAATAATCCCTTTAAGGGATTGAAACCAAAAAACTGCCTCATTCCCAACCTTTGACACTGGATTGCAATTTCTAATAATCCCTTTAAGAGGATGTTTGAAAAGTCGGCAGTTGAGTAAAAAAAGCTCTCAGGGCGTAAGCTGTTAATTA
>NZ_JBXXZH010000153.1:0-22998 GCF_059640475.1 Calothrix sp. CBUCES-K 9914 | reverse complement strand
ACAACTACACGACTGCTGATATGGCAAATGATGCAGCAGGATTGCTTAATGCTCTAGGAATAGCACAAGCTCATGTTCTTGGAGCCAGTATGGGTGGTATGATTGCTCAACAGTTTGCCTTGAGACATACTAGCAAGCTAAATAAATTGATATTATCCTGCACAATGGCAGGTGGAAATTGTAGCGATTTCAACCCAAATAATCAAGGAGATTTGTTGGATCTTCTTTTTCCAGAATCATACTTAGCTATCTCTAATAACCGGGAAAAAGCAGAAGATTTTTTCAAAAAAACCTCACATTATCACAGTCAGCCAGATGGTTTGAGTAGACTAATACGGGCGCACTATATTCACGATACCTGTAATTTATTGCAAGGCATTAAAGCACCTACCTTAATCATTACTGGAGATAGCGATTCCGTAATTCCTCCTGTAAATAGTAATATTTTGAATAACAAAATTTATGGTTCAGAACTCAAAATTATTAAACAAGCTGGACATGGGCTTCTTTATAGTCATACTACTGAATTTGCAAAAATTTTGATTGATTTTTTATCGTAATTCAAAAACATAAAAATATATATGAAAGAACTTAGAATTACCAAAACCTCAAGGATTTAGTGGTATAAATTCAAAACTCACCTAAAGTATTGTATAATACTGAACAGCTTTGTTGAACAAAAAGAGACACAGGTTGAGGGGTGGCGTTGAGGGGGATTTTTTTGTTTTTCAGGCAACTGATGTCAAGGATGCCTATCGAGCGCAGTCATCGCCTGAACTCTTCGGCAAAATCGTAATCGATCTGTCGTAATTAATCGAGGCTAATATACTATTAAAGTGTTTAAGTTTATTTCAATAACAGCGTTGTATAAGGTAACACGGCGGTCAAGTCTCAATTGTCTGTATAAGTCCTGTTCTGTAATCGAAGCATAGTCGGGAAAATGTGAACCATTGGTTCACATTTATATTGCTGTGCCTACTCAGATAGTTTTGAGGAGGCACCACTCGAATAGAATATCTAATCGTTTTCATAAGAGCGAATTTCTGTTAGGTTGGGTTACGCGAAGCCTCCACCCAAACTATAATTCGCGTAGTTATTCATCGTCAATTACAGCACTTCTATCGAGGAGGAGTAAGTCACGTAGTTGGTTTGTGTCTAGTTCAGTTAACCATTGTTCTCCGGCGCCTACTACTTGTTCAGCTAGTTGTTTTTTGCTTTCTATCATGTCGTGAATTTTTTCTTCGAGGGTTCCAGTACATACAAACTTATGTACTTGGACGTTACGAGTTTGACCTATCCGAAATACACGGTCGGTTGCTTGGTTTTCTACGGCAGGGTTCCACCATCTATCGAAGTGGAAAACATGATTGGCGCGCGTTAAGTTTAAGCCAACACCTCCAGCTTTTAACGATAAAATCATTACTGGTGGTCCTTGGGGGTCATGTTGGAAACGGTCTATCATTTCTTCGCGCTGTTTCTGGCTGGTACTACCGTACAGAAAGAAAATTTCTCTTCCTAGTTGTTTTTCTAAGTGCGGTTGAAGTAATTTACCCCACTCGGCAAATTGCGTAAATATTAAAGCTCTATCACCTTCTGCTAAAGCTACATCTAACATTTCGTCTAACCGTTGCAGCTTACCCGAATCTTTAGTATTTATTAAATTTTGTTTCAGGTATTGAGCAGGATGATTACAAACTTGTTTGAGTTTGACTAAGAGTGCCAATATCATACCGCGTCGCTGCACACCTTCTGCATTGTCAATTTCTGCTAAAGATTGTTCGACAACTTGTTGATATAGCTTTGCTTGTTCGGTAGATAGTCCGCAGAAGACGGTCATTTCTTGCTTTTCTGGCAAATCTTGGATAATTTGACGGTCTGTTTTTAGGCGCCGTAAGATAAACGGTTGTACTAAGGAACGCAATTGATTTAGTGATGAAGTGTCACCGTATTTTTCAACGGGTGCTGCGAAGCGTCGCTGAAAGAATTGTTTATTGCCTAAATATCCAGGGTTAAGAAAATCTAAAATAGACCAAAGCTCTTGCAAACGGTTTTCTACGGGTGTACCAGTTAAGCCAATACGGAAACTTGCTTCTAGCTGTCTTACTGCTTGAGATTGTTTAGCATCGGAGTTTTTGATATTTTGCGCTTCGTCTAATACTAGAGTTTGCCACTCAACTGTTTGCAATAATTTTAAATCACGATGAATTAATGAGTAGCTAGTAATTAGCACGTCATGCTTTTTAATTGCCGTTTCAAATTGTTTACCTTTGGGACGCTTATCACCGTGATATTGTAAAACCTTTAGAGTTGGGGCAAATTTCTTAAACTCCCGTTCCCAGTTTCCTAATACTGAAGTTGGACAAACGAGTAAGGTTGGTTTTTCAAGGGCGCTTTGTTCTTTAAGATGTAATAAAAAGGCTATAAACTCAATGGTTTTTCCCAGTCCCATATCGTCCGCTAGACAGGCGCCTAAACCCCAGCGCTCAAGAAAAGCTAACCAAGCAACACCACGTTCTTGATATGGACGTAGTTCTCCCTTAAAATCTTTGGGTGTAGGTAATGGGGCAATAGCTTTGTTATTCGTTAACGCTGTTACTAATTCTTGTAAGGCACCTGAAGCTTCAAAGCTGACTACTGGTAATTTTTCTATAGTCTGAGTATCACCACTACTTAAACGCAGTGCATCTTCGAGTGACAAAGACATTTGCTCTTTTCTAGAAGCAAAAAAGTTCTGTGCTGTTTTTATATCATTCGGACGCAACTCTACCCATTCACCGTTAATTTCTACCAACGGACTATTTAAAGCTACTAACTTATCAAACTCAGCCTTAGATATAGTTTGCCCACCAATTGCCAACTGCCACTCAAAATTTAACAAAGATTGTAAATTGAGGCGCCCTTGTTGTTGAAGCGTTTGGGCAGTAATTTTCAATCCCAAACGGTTTGCCCAGCCTTCGCGGTTAGCCAAACTTGGTGGTAAAATTACACCTAAACCGCTATCAGATAACCGCCAAGCTACAGCTTTAATAAACTCATAAGCCTGCATTGGATTAAGAGAACAGGAAGTGGGTGTCTCAGTATCAAGACTTTCGGCAAGATGAGGATACAACCGCGAAGCTAACCCTAAACCCCGTAAAAATGTTTCCTGGGGTTGTTCAATAGTACGATTTTGATAAGTGAAACTTTCAACTGGGTGTTGCCAAATCGTTGCTGCATCAATTAAAAACTCAGTATCGTCTGTAGCTTGTAAAAAGTAAGCTAAACTCCACTCAGTTTCTCCGGGTACTGGAGAACGCAGTTCAAAACAAGTCCGAAATAGAGTTTTTCCAGCTAGCTGATACTCCAACGGCATTTTCCAAGCTTTCAATGCAGCTTGTACGCGCTCCATTTCTGGAACATTAATGTCAGGGTTTGCTGTATTAGAATTTGGAAAGTTGGGTGTTAATCCTTGTAAGAACAAGCGTACCGCCGCAGGTAATCCCGCTACTAAACGAGCTTCTGCTGCACCCAAAGCGCTTACCATCCCTCGTATTTGAACATCAATAGCTGTATTCAAAAAATCGAGTAATAATTTTTGCGGTTCTGTCGGGATATTGAGTGCTGAGTGCTGAGTATTGAGTGCTGAGTCAAGATACAACTCAGAACTCAGCACTTTTAACTCAGCACTCTTTTCAGCACTGTTTTCAGCAGTGTTTTGAGATGTTCGACAAGGGAGGGGCATTTGTTGCGAAAATTTTTCTAAGCGCGAAGTGTCAATTGAGCTATCTAGAAGCGCTTGCCACTTAGAGATAAACGTACCATTCGATTTCTCTAAACTGGGTAAAAATTTGCATCGTGAAATTAAATCTAAACTCCAACGCGCGATTTGTGACCAAAAGCGTAAATCTCCCCCTAGGTAGTAACTTTTTAGGGAGGCGCCAACTTCAATATTTAAAGGTAATGATGCTAGTAATTTAATCGCGTCTGCTGGTTCTAAGCAAAATCCTTCGATTCGCCAGTTGATTAATTGTAGGTCTTGTGGTGTTTCTGTGGAGTCACTATCAACTATGGCTCCAGAATGTTGTGGTGATATGGTAAATGTTTGAGAATTTTGACGAGTAGCGGCGCCTGTTGCAATAATATAAGTAGGTAAGGCAATCAAAAGCGCAGTGCTAGGTATAGCTGTTTCCGTAACTACCGCAGTTTTGCTTTTATTACGCCCTCCAGCTTTGGCACTCGTATCAACACTAACTTGGTATAATGATTTTGGCAGTGCTAGTCCAAGAGTTTGTAGCCACTTCAATAAATCAGCAGGCGCCATTGCCAAAGGATTCGTAACTGGCTCATGTCCTGCTTGGATAGATATTGATTCCTGAGTTCGCCAAGTTTCTCCCCAAATAAATAAACAGCTTTCTTGACTATTAATTAACCAACTTCCGTGTAATATTGCCATCTGTCAAGCACTAAAAATTACTAGATAAAATACTTTTTTGTTTACTTATAAACCAATATTGATTAACTAATTATACCTTGGTTTTAAATAAATGATTAAATAGATGAACTTTTTTCTTAACCATGAGACAATCTGGCAACGGATTATGAACGGATGGAACGGATAAATTATCTTTTGTAAACAAGCTTTCACCTCACCTGTATACCTCAAAAAAAACGAATCAACCATCCGCTACATCCGTTATATCCGTTGCCAGAAATTCGCTTATTAAAGAAAGAAGAACTATCGTAAACAAACTTAAACAAACGTAAACAAAAAATTTAAAAGGGACACTTGGCTTACCGTAAAATTTTATTGTACAGCAGTACACAAGAACTGATAATAAAGTTTATAAATGTTAAGTTGATTTAGTGCTAAAATTAACTGTCTAAGTTGAGCAAGCGCTTAGATACAACCTGTGTACCGATAGTAGTAGTATTTCATCTTTCGGCTTCCCAAGTTGATACAGACACACTCGTTATTGTGTACTGCTTTGATTGTACAACGAGGGTGAAGTTAAAAAAGAGGTGTAATAGCTACCAGCCATAGTACATAAATGTTAGGATTGCCACAGAGAGAAAAGAGATCATAGAAGGGAAAAAAACTGAATGGGAGAATTTGAGAAGTCAATATCCTTTGATGGACGGGATATTCGACTGAAAGTAGGCTTGCTTGCTCCCCAGGCTGGTGGGTCTGTTTTGCTACAATCTGGGGATACGGCAGTTTTAGTGACAGTGACGCGCTCGCAAGCCAGAGAAGGCATCGATTTTCTACCTTTAACTGTAGATTACGAAGAAAGACTGTATGCAGCAGGCAGGATTCCCGGAGGGATGTTACGACGCGAAGGGCGACCACCAGAAAGAGCTATTCTGACCAGTCGTTTAATTGACCGTCCATTACGTCCGCTTTTTCCATCTTGGTTGCGCGATGACCTGCAAGTGGTAGCATTGACGCTCTCGATGGATGAATTAGTACCACCTGATGTCTTAGCTGTTACAGGCGCCTCAATAGCTACGCTGTTAGCACAAATTCCATTTAATGGTCCAATGGCAGCCGTGCGCGTCGGCTTAGTAGGTGATGATTTTATCATCAACCCTACTTATGCAGAAATTGAAGCGGGTGACCTTGATTTAGTCGTGGCAGGTTCGCCTGACGGTGTAATCATGGTTGAAGCTGGCGCCAACCAACTGCCCGAACGCGATATTATTGAGGCAATCGAATTTGGCTATGAAGCGGTGCAAGATTTAATTCAAGCACAGCACGATTTATTAGCTGAACTAGGAATAGAATTAATCCAAGAAGAACCGCCAGAAGTAGACCAAACCCTAGCGAACTTTATTCGCGAGCGTGCGACTTCGGACATCAAAAAAATCTTGGCACAGTTTGAATTTACAAAAACTGAACGTGATGCTGCCTTGGATGAAGTCAAAGATGCAGTAAAACAAGCTATAGAGGAGATGTCTGTTGAAGACCCGATACGTTTAGCAGCAGTAGCAGATGGTAAAGCGCTTGGTAATACTTTCAAAGAAATTACCAAGCACTTTATGCGACTTCAAATCATCGAAGATAATGTTCGTGTGGATGGTCGTAAACTCGACGAAGTGCGTCCTGTCTCATGTCAAACTAGCATTATTCCTAAGCGTGTTCATGGTACTGGTTTATTCAACCGTGGACTAACCCAAGTTTTATCAGCATGTACACTTGGTACTCCAGGTGATGCTCAAAATTTGAACGATGATTTGCAGGTAGACCAAGAAAAACGCTACATGCACCATTATAATTTCCCTCCTTTCTCTGTTGGAGAAACTAAACCCATGCGGGCGCCAGGTCGGCGGGAAATTGGGCACGGTGCTTTAGCAGAACGAGCAATTTTACCTGTACTGCCACCCAAAAACGAATTTCCCTATGTTATTCGTGTGGTCTCTGAGGTTCTGTCTTCTAACGGTTCTACCTCAATGGGGTCGGTATGCGGTTCTACACTCGCTTTAATGGATGCAGGTGTTCCAATTATGAAACCTGTTAGCGGCGCCGCAATGGGTCTAATTAAAGAAGGCTCGGAAGTGCGCGTTCTCACTGACATCCAGGGTATAGAAGATTTCTTGGGTGACATGGACTTTAAGGTCGCAGGTACTGACTCTGGAATTACTGCCCTGCAAATGGACATGAAAATTTCTGGGTTGCCGATAGAAATTATTGCCCAAGCTGTTAACCAAGCCAAAGACGCGCGCCTACATATTCTCGAAAAAATGCTGGCTGCTATCGATAAGCCACGTCCAGAAATGTCGCCGTTTGCCCCACGTTTACTTACTATCAAGATTGACCCAGATATGATTGGTCTGGTCATCGGACCTGGTGGTAAAACAATTAAGGGTATTACCGAAGAAACTGGCGCCAAAATCGATATCGAAGATGATGGTACGGTAACAATTTCTGCTATCGACGAAAATAAAGCCAAGAAAGCTCGCAATATTGTCCAAGGCATGACACGTAAACTCAATGAAGGTGATGTTTACGTAGGGCGAGTGACTCGGATTATACCAATTGGTGCATTCGTAGAATTTTTGCCCGGTAAAGAAGGCATGATTCACATTTCGCAGCTTGCGGACTATCGCGTTGGTAAAGTAGAGGATGAAGTTGCTGTTGGTGATGAAGTAATTATCAAAGTACGTGAGATAGATAATAAGGGTCGAATTAATCTCACTCGCTTGGGTATCCATCCTGACCAAGCAGCTGCCGCGCGTGAAGCAGCAACCAAATAAGCCAATTGCCGCGTGGATTTTAGATTGATATAAAATTTAAAATCCTTCAAGTTCTGCTTTCTCCATTTCTGAAACTATTTGTTGACTGCGATTTAAGTACGTAACAAATAGTAAAATGGAGAAACCAAGAATAGCAAAGCCTAATATACCACTAGAAAAGGTATTGTAACTGCCGTGTAATACGGCAGAAATCGTTAAACCGATGAATATAATCGAACCTTTCCGAGATGGATTGATTGCCGCTAAACCAATAAAATATCCAAATATACCAGCCCAGATAGCGTGATACAGAGGTAAGGATACGAATCTAATAGTATTTACCAATACATAAAAACCAAAGTCGCTTTGCCCAGTTGCAAGACTCATTGCATACTTATACGAGTACTGTACTCCTTCTGTAACTGCAAATCCTAAACCAGACATTGCTCCGTAAAATGCTGAAGTAAAGGGGTCACGTAATTTACCTGGACGCATTAAAAACAAGTAGACTGGTAAAGCTTTGCATGATTCTTCCAGAACACCAACTCCCAAAATAAAACCGATTAATTGAGGAATAATTCCTTCTTGCTCAACTGCGGTATAAAGTAAGGTAAATGGCGGTATTTTTTGAAACAATAATAATATTGGAATGCCGATAAATGCTGTAAACAAGCTACATTTTACTATATTTGTCCAAGAGAATGCAGGTGGTTTGAGTAAATCATATAGCACCACTCCCCAAATTGATGAATAATAAATACCTAATATAAAAGCAATCGAGCCAAGACCCGATGTCCTGCCCATTAGACCTATACCTAAAGGAAATAAACCAAAAAATAAAAGTAGTTTAACTATGTTATTGCTGTATAATTGACCACTAAAAACATCTTTATATGGCATTACTGAATCAAACTTAAAAGTTCGTAATGCAGCTAGAAATTCTGCACTTTGGGGCGCCGATTTTGTAGGTGTAGGTGTGAGTTTTCCGACCTCAACATTAAATTCTTGAAACCAAGCTGGTATTTCTTGCTGCAACTCTCTGCCATAAACTTTAACAGTTTTAATAGATTGGATTTTAAGAGTGACTATTTCTTTACGAAGAATTGCTGTCGAAAGTGGTTGATTCGGAATTTTAGCTGACTCTAATAAGATTTGTAAACAGTAATCTTTTATAGTAATTTTTGCATTTATATTTTTTTGATTAAAAGCGGTATTTAATATAAACGCTATTGCTTCGACATCTCCAATACTAGCAAGCTGTTTAACATCTAATTCTTGGTTATCTAAATTAAATTCAGCATCCCAGCTAGGAAAATCTGCCGACTCCTGCCGCGCGTAAACCTTAACTGTTTTAATCGTGTTGGCGCCTAATTTTGTCATTCCTTGACGGATAAATGCTACCGAAGTTGTTTGGTTAGGCACTTGATGTGATTGAAGCCAAACAAGTAAACAATTATCTTGAAGAATCGCTTCGGCACTGATACCTTGGGCTTGTAAGGAACGATTCAATAGTGAAGTAATTGCTTTTGGGTCGCCTTTTTTTGCTTGTTCAAGAAGGTTGGGCTGTGTCATAGCACACTATGGGGAGAAAATTACAAGCGTTGCTTGCTTGCTACTCCCAAAATGGCTTTACTATGCATTTTTCTACAACCGCAAAAATACGCAACTAACTTTAGGGTCGCTTCGTTCAGCTATTTCAATAGTTATATACCTAAGATACTGATTTAAGTCATAAAATTCTTACAAATGGTTTACGTATGGTCTATATCAAATCTGAAAATTTGATGTAAGTTAGTTAAATGTACAGGTTCGATCCATGTGCAGTTATAGTCACGCAACCTTTAAAAGAATCTAACGGTCCTAGTGTTGTGAGTGCCAAACCTCTACCAGAAACTACTGCCCATGTTCGGATTATACGCCAGTCTTGGAAACAAGGCTTACTTGAGGGCGAAGTACGCGCGGGTGAATTTGAGTGGCAGTTCAGATGGGATTTTCGCCAAGGAGAACTGTCAGTCAGACCTTCTCAAGGTCGAGCTTTAATAAAGGAACCGCTTGGTCGCTTTTTAGAGCAAAAGGATTATCAACTCGAACCAGGAGGAGATTATGCTTTTACAATTCGAGCGGAGTTATAAGAGTAATGAGTGCTGAGGAGAAGAGTGCTGAGTGCTGAGTGCTGAGTGCTGAGTGCTGAGGAGAAGAGTTATAAGTAAGTAATAGATAATAGAAAGGTGTTAAAATACTCAGCACTCAGCACTTTCTACTCAGCACTATTTGTGAGTTAATCCGGTTAAGTACCGTTCTATGAGCAAAATGGCGACGATATCATCAATCGGTCGTGGGGGTTGACGCATACCTTGGGGTAAAAGCTTATTTAATCCTTTGGGTGGATACATTTGCCAGTAGCGGTCGCGTGCTTCCAAGGTGGTGTAGCGTTCGTCTACTAAGACAATATTTATTGCCTCCATTAATTCGTCGCTTAACTTTTTTTTCCATTGTTTTGCAGTCGTTTGATCCCCCATCACTAGTAGTGTTATGGGGAATTTTTGCCGCAGTCGCGATATTTCCATAATCGCATCCGGCGCCGGAATCACTTCGTGGTAGTATAACTGGCGGTCTAGTCCCATTACTGCTACACCACATTTATCTTTTCCAGGGTCGAAACCCAAAATCATCGGTTGTGTCATTAATAGTTAGGAGGTAGGGTGTGTGACGCTACTAACTATCTTGCAACGAAGCAAATAATCTTGTAGCGTCACGCACAGGAGTGAGTTAATAGTTAAGAGTTATAAATGATATTTTTATGATCGTTTCAACTTTTATTCTAAATGTAGCTATCTTTTGCTCATTGCTTCAACTTTTAACTAGTAAGGTGCGTGACGTTATTATATGTTAGCTTCGTTGCAAGATTGTTATAGCGTCACGCACCCTACGTACTAAAAATTACTTGCCCATTTTGAATTGCTATAAGCTTCACTTTTAATGGTCCTGCTGTATATGCATCTTCTGCAGCAATGGCTCGAATCTCTACGGGTTGCTGATACTGCCGTAGTTGTGCCAAAAAACGCAGGAATGTACTATCAATTTGGATATCGTCTAATATACCAGCATTACGCGCGCGAAATTGCGAAGCTGAAATTAATAAATCAAGTCTTTGGCGCATTTGATAGGATGTCATTGTGGTCGGGTCGGCTGTTGTGGTTGCCAGAAGTTCGCCACCTCGAAATACTATTTGGTTTAAAGTCGCATCAGTAAAAAATTCGATTCGCCTTTCACCTCGAACATAATTACCTGCTGAAAACACACGCACTACATAGTCGCGTCCATTTTCGATTTGCTTGCTCAACAGCTGAACTTGGTCTTTTGAGATTTGCAAAATACCATCTACTGGTGGATTTGTTCCAGGTTCAGTTAATTCTGACACTGCGTATCGGTTCGCTTCTTCTAAAAGTTGTCTGACAGCTTGCTTTGCGGCACTTGGTTGCTGAACGGTAATAACTGCTGACGCTAAAACTTGACCGCGAATCAAAGCTAATTTACCTAAACGCAAGTCGCGGAACGATTGATAGTACTTTTCGAGTCGAGCTACTTCTTTTTCGAGATCACCTTGCTGCGATTCTAACTCTTTGAGTCTTGATTCTCGCTGGGCAATAATCTGCTCACGCGCGCCAATTTCGAGATTGCGTTTTTGAATCAACGAGTCGAGATTGCTAATTTTACGGTCGCGCGACTCGATAGCGCTTTTACGTGATGCAAGTTCCCGGTCGCGTTTTTGGATTGCGTTTTTAGCTTCGTCGATTGCTATTTTGGCTTCGTTAAAGAGTTTTTGACTTTCTGCCTTTTGTAGGGTTATTTCTTGTTGAAGCTTTTTACGTTCGTCGTAGACGCTTTGTAATTGCGAAATCGCTTGTTTGTACTGTGCTACCACCTGACCAAGGCGAGTTTGTGTTCCCCTGAGTTGAGATTGAGTTTGTGCCTGAAGTGTTAACGTCTTGTTGAGTTGGGTTTGTGTCTGTCTTTGCTTCTTGTTGGCTTCTTGCAGGTTTTGATTTGTGCTTTCCAAACGTTTTTGCGCTTCTGCTTGCTGCTGCTTCGCTTGACCTAGCTCATTTGTTACCTTGCTAATTTGAGTTTCTGCACCCTTGAGTTGATCACGTTTACGTCGTAAGTCCCTTTGGATGTTTTCTAACTCGAATACACCTTTTCGTAATCCATCATCTGCTAAAAACAATATTCCTAAAGTTGAAGCTGAAATCCCAATCCCCGTTAATATTGTTACTACTACTGCTGTATTTTTTGGACGCAGGTTAAACAGTGAGAGGCGTTTCTTACCGACCCGTGTACCAATTCGGTCTCCAACGGTGGCAATAAAGCCTCCCAAAATTAAAATCGCTGTAATCAGGATGTACGCGGTGGTCATAGAATGGCTATTGAAACCTCTTGGTCATAAGTAATACCACGGACAATCCCGTTATATATAAAATTTAAAATGGGTAATATATGAACATAATGTGACATATACTTAAATAACCACAGCTATTTAACCTGTTGCCAGTAGATTTTATCCTAGTAAATTAACAGTGCATAGCTAGCGGTTTACGCCGTCCCAACGAAAGTATAATTGGCGCCTAATTCAAGTCTAGCTTCATGAGTCTAGACTATCGGCGCCACAATCATTGAGTACAGCGTTCCGCCTTTTTGGTAGCTTTAATGTACTATAGCGGTTGATATTAACACACTATAGCCACATAGCACATACCAAATAAATTCTATGTCACCTAAATATCCTCCAACGACTTTTAAGTGAACTGACGGCTTAAAGTAACAGGTTTATGGACAGTGATTTTCTTCTTGTGGATTGAAATCATCTTTTTCTCGCGTAAATCGCCTAGAAGCCTGGTGACAGTTACACGAGTTGAACCAATAGCTTCGGCGATGGCTTGGTGCGATAATTTTAAATCAATTGTGATTCCATCAGCACAGGGAACTCCAAAATCACGACAGAGAATCAATAAGAAGCTCACCAACCTCGAACCCATGTCCCGGTGTGCAAGTGTTTCAATCATCATCTCTGTTTGCAATATCCGCGAGGAGAGTCCACGCAGCATTAACATCGATAATTCGGGGTTTTCCTTCAACGCTTGTTCGACTTGCTCAATTGGGGCTGATAGCAATTCCACAGGGGTAAATGCAACCGCATGGTAAAATCTGTCCGATTTGTTTCCTGTCAATAAGGATAAAACACCAAAGACGCTATTTTCCCTGAGTAGCGCTACCGTTATTTCTTCCCCTGCTTCGTACACCCTGGAGAGTTTAACAGCGCCTTTGAGAAGAAAATAAACTCTTTCGGCAGGGTCGCCAGGAAAAAATATGGTCTTATTGCGCTCAAAGGTTTCCACAACAGGTGGGAACGCTCCAGTCGCCATCTGACGGAAAACATTTGCTAGGGCTTTATCTTGTGTCACGATCATCTCCCTTCCCCTACCCAATGCCAGAAAATAAAAACAGATTACCTAAGAATACACTCGAAAATTCAATAATACATTGTTAACCTTTTTGTACTTTCCTATACTCAACCTCGCTATATCAACATTTCTCACAGTTATTTGTTCACAATGATACATAATTTTTGATGACTTCGGCTACTACTTTTTGATAACTATTTACAATAACACTCAATGAAGCTTTTTCCTGGTGAAAAAACCCAGATGAAAAGCGCTCTTCAAAGACCGGTAATAACTTTGTCCTTGGTAACATCACTCTAGTAAACAACATCCTTTCATTGGTAGTAAGATTTGACTTGATACAAAGAGTTTTTTAACTTCTACGCTGGCGCCCTGACCTTGCACAAAAGGCATCACATTCTAGTATGCTCCTAAGGAATGCGTCTGTCTTCTAATATATTTATGCTCGATTTAACCGGAAAAAATGCCCTTGTTACAGGTATCGCCAACAACCGTTCCATCGCTTGGGGTATAGCCCAGCAACTGCATAAAGCTGGGGCAAATTTAGGTATTACCTACCTCAGCGACGACAAAGGCAAAATGGAAAAAAAGGTATTTGAACTAGTGGAACCGCTCAACCCTAGCTTATTTCTACCTTGTAACGTTGCTAACGAGCAAGAGGTTCAATCGACCTTTGCCGAGATTAGCTCTAAATGGGGTAAGTTAGATATACTCATCCACTGTCTCGCTTTTGCCAACAAAGACGATTTGAGCGGTGACTTTAGTCAAACTTCGCGTTCCGGTTTTAATACTGCCTTAGAAATAAGCACTTATTCGCTGATCCAGCTTGCAGGCGCCGCAAAACCTCTGATGACAGAAGGTGGAAGCATTGTAACGTTAACTTATTTAGGCGGTGTACGCGCCATCCCTAATTATAACGTCATGGGTATAGCCAAGGCAGGTTTAGAAGCCAGCGTCCGCTACCTTGCCAGCGAACTTGGCGCCCAAAATATTCGCGTCAACGCCATTTCCGCAGGTCCCATCCGCACCTTAGCATCTTCTGCGGTTGGCGGTATTCTAGACATGATTCATCACGTTGAAAAAGTGGCGCCTCTACGTCGCACTGTTACACAAACGGAAGTTGGGAACACTGCCGCATTTTTATGCAGCGACTTGTCAAGCGGTATTACTGGACAAGTCCTCTATGTCGATGCAGGTTATGAAATTATGGGAATGTAATAATGTATGGTGCGTGAAGGCTACTAGATCACTAATTAATTTTAGAATTGTTGGTAGCCTTCACGCACCCTACTTAAAATGCAAACCCTCACTTCCTTAACCCAGCGTACAGCTACTGTTTGCCGCACTACTGGCGAAACCGATGTCGAAGTTACAATCAACCTTGATGGTACTGGAGTCTGTCATGCTGCAACTGGTATCCCTTTTCTCGACCACATGCTACATCAAATCGCTTCCCACGGATTAATTGATTTAGACGTGCGCGCAACAGGTGACTTACATATTGATGACCATCACACTAACGAGGATGTTGGTATTACCCTCGGACAAGCATTAAATAAAGCTTTAGGTGATAGAAAAGGCATTGTGCGCTTCGGTAACTTTCTTGCACCTCTTGATGAAGCTTTGGTTCAAGTCGCTCTCGACTTTTCTGGGCGCCCTCATCTCAGCTACGGACTACAAATTCCTACGCAAAGAGTTGGAACATATGACACACAGTTAGTACGAGAATTCTTTGTTGCTATAGTTAACCATAGCTCTACAACTCTACACATCCGCCAACTAGATGGTATAAATTCTCACCATATTATTGAAGCCACATTTAAAGCATTCGCACGCGCGGCGCGAATGGCTGCTGAAATTGACCCCCGTCGTGCGGGTATAATTCCCAGTTCTAAGGGAGTGTTATAAGCAGAAGAAAATTTTGTGAACCGTGGTTCACATTTTAATTTTGATGGGTTCATGTAGCATAGGCATCTTGCCTGTGCTACGACCCATCAAAATTAATGGTCAGATTTGGGCTTTTTATTGTGTGTACTCAAAAAGAAGGTTAACGAAGTAATCACTAATGCAATACTTACTCCAAATGGCAAAACATTTGTATCTCCATTCCACGTTACAGCTTGTCCTAAAAATAAGACACTTAGGACTACAACGATTACACTAATTAGCTTGCCTTTCAAATCATCTATATCATGTATTTCTAACCATTCAGGTACTTTAACCCGGTCATCAATAAATAACTCGTATAACCCCAATGCTGTAATATAGAATACTGTGGACAGCAAAAACAGATCAATCACTTCAACGAAGGCTACAACAAGCTTTTTGCTACCTTTACTAGAGACTGGACCATCAAGTATTACATGTATAACAGCATCACCTGTTTCAATCACACCGTAAATCAAAACCGTAACTGAAGCTATAAACGAACAAATAACTGCTAAAAGAATCAGCTTTTTACTGCTTGCTAGAATGCGATGAATCATAATAACTTTCCCTAAAGGACAAAAGCCAATTAGATTTGTGGCTATAGCTGCCCTTTTTGACTCTATAATGTTTTGTGCTTAAAGGTACGCTAGGTTTTACCCTATATAATGTGATTTATATAGTAGTTTTTCTATGATTCATCAATATTTTTGTGCCTTCTGTGGTATAAAGATAATCACAAAGGGCACAAAAAGTTAAAGAGCAGTGAAATTAAAAATCTATTACGAATCTTTAAGCTTGTTCAGTCAACCAATTGATGATTTCTGAATTCACTTTGTCTGGTACTTCATCATGGGGGCAATGACCGGCGCCAGGGATAGAAACTATTTTGATTTCTTTGCCCATTTTTTGCGCTTGTTCATAAATTTTTGCCCCACTTATTGGTGTCCAAGGGTCATCTGCACCCCATAGTACCAACAATGGTACGTTGACTTTGGGTAGTAGTGTACTAGGACTAGCACCAGGAGGCGCCGTTAAAATTGACGCGAAGACTTTTTGGGCGCCACTTTCGCAGGATGGTTCATACAATAAATCGACTAATTCATCGGTTACAGCACTACGGTCACGGTAAACTTGGTACAATGTGCGGCGAATTTGATGCTTTTGCCGAATACGGTTAAATACAAATGACCCCGTTATGGGATGGTTGACTAATCTATTGAAAGCTGACATTACAATGCGTAATGGCGGGTTTAACTCGTGCGGTCGATGACTTAACCCTCCCGCACTGTTAATTAATACTCCAGATGCAGCAATTTCTGGATGTTCTGCCAGCACAGTCAAACCAATAAGCGCACCAATTGAATTACCAATAAATGTTGCTGGTTGCTGAATATGCTCTGCCCAAAAGTCTTTCAGTAAATCTACCCAAACTTCAATGTTGTAATTAATGGGTGCCTTCTCAGAACCGCCAAACCCTAATAAATCTATTGCAAATACACGATACCCTGCTTCTGCTAATACAGGTATATTTTTACGCCAATGCCCGATTGAAGCACCGAAACCGTGAATTAGCACTAAGGGCTTACCCGTACCCATAACGGTGTATTGAATTTTATAGCCTTGCCAAGTCCAAAAGTGTTTCTCTAACACGGTTTGAACTGTTTGCTGTTGCGTAATCACTGTTGCAATTAATTTTTCTAAACTATATGAATCTTATTTTAAGTTTTATTGCGAAAAAATACTTCACTCCTCAAGCGTAGGGTGGGCACTGCCCACCTTACTTCAGTTACTCCTTTATTCTTTACGCTTCGACCTTTTCCCTGTTCTGTACTATGGTGCCAATCACCATTAACAAGGCGCCGAAGGCTAGAAATCCTAAATCCCAAGCAAGTTGATTAGAGCCTGGTTTAACGTGGTGAATACCTAAAATTTGATGGTCAATGATTCCTTCGACAACATCAAACAGCCCAGCACCTACCAAAATAGAACCAAAAAATGTATTTGATGACCAAATAACATCATCGCGTTTCCCAACACGCCACAGTAAAATTACTCCCGTAACGGTCATAGCTAAATCGAATACATGGAATAAACCGTCCCAAACCATGTTCAAATCGATATCGGCAATTGTAAACAATGGTCGGACATTGCTTAACATATGATGCCACTGCAAAATCTGATGGAGTACAATACCATCAAAAAAGCCACTAAAACCTATTCCTAAAAAGATTCCAGGCGCAATCAGAGGTTTAAAACTCTTATACACTTGTTGTGCCTCCATATGACCCTCATTGTTTTGATTTTTTAATTTGTTGTCAAACAATAAAGCTGTTTGATTCAAATAATCTTCTGTCCTAAGACAAATAGTCTGTGTTCAGGTCTACAGGCATGATAATTATTAAAGTATGAAAAAAAGTTACAAAAGTTTTTATTCAAATGACGATATATTTCTATAAGGTTTGTGACCCTTACGGTTGTTTTTCTAACTTTTCTCCCCACCCTATTCAAATTGAGGGGACAACTTGGGCTACGGTAGAGCATTATTACCAAGCACAAAAGTTTGTTGGTAGTCCGGATGCTTTCGTTATTTCGGAGGTTTATGCAGCCAAGACACCAGAGGAAGCAGCAGCGCTAGGACGTGACTGTACTCGGTGTCTTCGTCCAGATTGGGATGTTGTGAAAACTACTGTTATGCAAAAAGCTGTGTACACAAAGTTTTTTACCCACCTGGATATTCGCGAAGTTCTTCTTGGAACTGGGGACAAACTACTTGTTGAAGATTCCCCTCGTGATTATTTTTGGGGATGTGGCGCCGATAAAACTGGTCAAAATCACCTTGGTAAAATTCTCATGCGCGTTCGTAACGAGCTTTACAATTTAAATAAGTATGAGATTATTACTGTTTAATTGTGGTGATAATAATTGATAATTCGTGTCAATAACTTTTGAGTTTTAAGTTTTATTAATAATTCATTAAGTTTATGAATGGCTTGTATGCTCGTAGTAAGCGCTTCAGCGCTTTCCTTTTTCATAAGAAGTAATGAAAAGAACCACTAAAGTGCTTACTACAAATAAATACAAATACACTATAAATTAGGGATATGCTGGGGCTTTGTCGATGCCACCAACTTTATTGAGCGGCCAGAAACGAATGACCGCGCGACCGATAATATTTTCGCGAGGAACTAGACCCCAACAGCGTCCATCATAACTTTGAGAGCGGTTGTCACCAAGTACGAGGTATTGACCTTGAGGTATCGTTGTTGGCGCCTTCAAAAATGGCTGATACTGGCTTGATTGACAAACATCAATAAGCGTTTGCTGGTCAGCTTTCAGATAATTTTCTGCAAGTGGCTTACCATTAACAACGACTTTACCATCTCTAAGTTCTACCTTTTCTCCAGGTAAACCAATCACACGCTTAATAAATGCATCTTGATATTGTTCTCTTTGCAATTCCGCTGTAGGTGAAAATACTACAATATCTCCACGC
Source organism: Calothrix sp. CBUCES-K 9914 (assembly GCF_059640475.1). Taxonomy (NCBI): domain Bacteria; kingdom Bacillati; phylum Cyanobacteriota; class Cyanophyceae; order Nostocales; family Calotrichaceae; genus Calothrix; species Calothrix sp. CBUCES-K 9914. Next base: position 4,905 of record NZ_JBXXZH010000153.1, on the reverse strand, counting down.
TGTGGGTCAGAAAATCTATACTTTAATTTATCAACTATAATTTTGTCGGCTTCCCATTGATTGGGAGTTCCGTGGAGTGTCGGTTCCATTGAACCAGAAGGAATCCACCGTGCTTCTGCTACGAAAGTCCGAATTCCTAAAGCAAGAACGACGCTTAGTACTACAGTTCTGCCTAGTTCGCCAATCCATGAATGGTCAGGTTGTTTGTTTGAGTTATTTTCAGACACTTGATTTTGCATGTAGTTACTTAAATAATAAATTGATACATGGGTAATATACCCGTTTAACTCCATGAACGATATTTTTTAATCTTAGCTCTATACATAATTAAGATTCAGGTGATGTTACCATCAGTATCCACGCTACAGCCAAAAAATGAACTTTCTTGTCAGTATGCTTAAAAAGTGATTGTTTGGAAACAACCAAGTTTAACCTAAAAAGTATAGTCGTTATTTCCAGGGGAATTTTTGTGTGAGCGCATTTACCTCTACGTCCGAACCTATAAGTTTACTGATTCGCCGCGCAAGCATCATTTTACCTGATGGTGTAATCGTTGGAGATGTACTGACGCGCGGCAGAACGATAGTCGAAGTTGCACCCCAAATTGAAGCGAACTCAGCTACCACGGAAATTGACGCAGAAGGGTTAACTTTGTTGCCCGGAGTTATTGATCCGCAAGTCCACTTTCGCGAACCGGGACTCGAACATAAGGAAAACTTATTTACTGCAAGTTGCGCTTGTGCTAAAGGCGGAGTTACTTCGTTTTTAGAGATGCCGAATACGCGACCTCTAACTACTGATCAACAAACTTTAGACGACAAGCTACAGCGCGCGTCCCAGAAGTGCCTAGTTAATTATGGCTTTTTTATTGGAGCAACGTCTTCTAATTTACCTGATTTACTTGTAAGCGCTCCGACATGTGGAATCAAGATTTTCATGGGGTCGATGCATGGTCAGTTATTGGTAGATAGTGAAGATTTACTCGATAAAATATTTGCATCGGGTACGCGCTTAATTGCCGTTCACGCTGAAGACCAGGCACGTATTAACGAGCGGCGCCAATCATTTGCAGGAATTACTGACCCAGCAGTTCATTCGCAAATTCAGGATAACCAAGCAGCACTAAATGCAACGCAGTTAGCTTTAAAACTTTCTAAAAAATACCAGCGACGGTTACATATTCTACATATGTCCACAGCCGAAGAAGCTGAGTTGTTACGTAACGACAAACCTAGTTGGGTGACAGCAGAAGTCACACCACAGCATTTATTACTGGACACAAGCGCATATGCCAAAATTGGCACGTTAGCACAAATGAACCCTCCTCTACGTACACCCCACGACCGGGAAGTATTGTGGCAGGCATTGCACGATGGTGTAATTGATTTTATTGCTACCGACCATGCGCCTCATACTTTAGAGGAAAAAGCTCAACAGTATCCTAATAGTCCTTCTGGAATGCCTGGTGTTGAAACTTCGCTTGCGCTGATGCTAACAGAAGCAAAGTCTGGGAAATGTACTGTTCATCAAGTCGTTAACTGGATGTCAACTGCTGTCGCCAAGTCCTATAAGATACCCAAGAAAGGAGTAATTGCTGCGGGTTATGATGCCGACTTAGTTCTCGTTGACTTAAATAACTACCGTCCTGTAATGCGCGAAGAGCTATTTACAAAGTGTGGCTGGAGTCCTTTCGAGGGTTGGAACTTGACTGGATGGGCACAAACCACAATTGTTGGTGGGCAAATTGTTTATCACCAAGGTAAACTTTGTACCTATGTCCGTGGTCAAGCCTTGCAATTTGAGTAATTTCTTATCTCTTATTTTTTATTGTATGTGGGGCTATGCCCTACTTACTAAACTGTAGCATTCATTACTTTTAATCATACTTACTCCGTAAAGTTACGGCAGGCACCTGTTACCAAAGTAAACTAAGTTTTAGCTTTATTAATTACAATCAATTTTTAATACGATAAACTACTCGCTTTAAGAGCGAGTTTTTTATACTTACTTTATATTTCTCCAGTCCATCTCGTGGATTTCACTGATTAACCACTTCATTAAAGTCTGCGAAATTTACTTAGAAATCAATTATTTATGAAGAGTAAATATATTTATTGAATAATACTTAAGCACAATAAGCTAAGTGTTTGAATTTTGTTACTTTACGAAAAAATACTCAGGTAAAAGCAAAAGCTCTATGTAAAGCTAATGAAAAGTTCAAGTTCAAATATTAATCAGCTTCAATGATAATAAACAGGGCAAAAAAAGTTTTGATTTATTTATTCCGTTGGATAAAAAACATATTTGATATTAAATGGACTCTGACTTACATCAGCCACGAACTTAGATACTGGTTTAGCTGGATGACTATCGTGTGGATGATATTCAAAAAGTTGAGTCGTAATCCAAAAAATTATCTAAAAAAGTCCGGATTACGCAAAGCCAATAACGTAACAGCACAAAGGATGTTTGCGAAGAAACTGAGTCTCTGTTTTCTTCGTCTGTAACACCTGTAAATATCTGATTCTCTCTTAGATGAATATTTATCTATTGAAACTAATAATTTAATTTGAGGAAAAAAAAATGGTGCTTTTTTTTGACTGCGAAAGAGGTAGCGGTAGAGCAGAAGCTCTAATGTTAGAAGATGATAGAGGTAGCGGTAGAATCAGTCGCGAAAATCTCACAAATCATGACTAGTTATCTCGGTCACGGTAACACAAGTCATCCTTTACAAGTAACCTTCATTAAGCGCGAATTGACGTAACCTAGGTATACACTGACGCTGATAAAAGCTGCTCAAGGTCGAGACACTTAAGCCATATTCTGAAGCTAATTCCTTCCAACTAACTTCTGGTGGTAAACGTTTTAAGATTAACACCTGACAATTAACATCCGGTCGTCCTTGAATGTGAGTTTGACGCAAGTCCCCTGAGTTGTCACACTCTGCCCAAAACTGAACATCTTCTAAAATCGGAGGTGCATCAGGAGGTGCAGCAATGTTGTTAACTGGGTCATATGTTTCGCTTTTATCACCCGAAGCTAACTGCTGTATATTCATAGCAGCTCTCCTAATATTATCCTCTTGTACTTTCAGGTACAAATCTTGTAGCCTATGCTTCAAATAAACATTCAGCCAAGTTACAACGGTTCCTCGGTCAGGGTCATAAGCTTCACAAATATTACGGCAGAAATATAACCAAGTTTGCTGCAATCCATCTTGATAATAAGAACTATTCTCTTTCCAAAGTTTACTTGAAACTAAACGAATAATTTGCGTCAATACTCGCTGGCGCCGTGGACTTCCAGGTGGATGTCCACAAGCTTCAGAGACTAAGCGACGCAATTGTTCCTCCAATCCACTCATACTCAGATACGTGTTTTTCGAGCAAAATGATGCTATCAGAAGTATTACTGATAATGTACAAAAATCATATTACCCACAATCGTGATATCTTCGTATTTAGTAAATACTTACTGCTTCTTATTGCTTGATTTTTTGACGAATGTCGCGGATATCCCAGTTAGTTAGTTTCGCCAGAGTTTGCGCTTCTTGTTCGTAACGCTTGTTGAGACTGCGTTTATATTCTCTACCCGCATTACACTTTGCTTCACCCGTAAAAGCGTGTTGAAGTATATAGCGTCCTTGAAAATTTTCTTGGTTTGCGGTTTCTTGGAACATCAAGTCTTCAGGAAACTTATCGCGCGTATAACGGACATGCAGACGGGTAATAAACACAGTATTAACTGATTGAGTGTTATCTGGACTTTTATCTGGACTTTTATCGAGCCAAAATACACCTGCATCAGTGAGTTCTGAATTTGACAGAGGTTCGGCAGAACAAGGGTCACAGCTTCCCATATCCCAAGCATATTCAAGAAAAGCGACTTTGCGGTCTTCTTTTTTGTAGGAAGTTTGGAACATCGACTTATAAAAGTCTCCAAATTCTTCCTTTACAAATACAGGTATATTAACGTTGCTAGGAACTTTGACTGTTCGGTAGTTGGTAATCTCTGCTTGTCCTTTGGGAGAAAGCACGTATACTATCAAATCTTGTTCACTATTCGCATTCATCATACCCAAACGAATGGGCAGCATGAATTTAGGTGAAGAGTAAGATATTTGGAGCGGACGTAGGTATTCGTACCCAGTTTCTGAAAATTTATCAAGATTAACGCGAGCTACAAAGAATTTCATTTTTTGGCGAATGTAAGGTTTAAGCAGTGAAGAAGCTGCTTGTGGAATCCTGTAATTGTTACGCTTTAACCAAGTTTCCAGCCCAGAAGAATCTTTGGCGCCAAGTATAAGAATATCGTACTCACCAACACTAAAACGTGCTTCCACAGTCACACCCAAATTTCTATCTCTCGCACTACCACTAGCTTCTTGACTTACCGTTGGTGATGGTGGCAGTGCTAGACCGCGCTGCGATCTAGGATATCTTGTTTGACATGGGTCAGGGTCAAAATATTCAACCAAACGTGGTGCGCTAAAAGCATCCAAACGTTCAATTATCTTGGGTTTTCCAACGACGACCTGTTCTTTTTGTATTACTGTTGGTACAGGGACAACAATCGCAAAGTCTTTGACTTCACCTTGATAGTCATTTGCCATTGTTAACACAGTTTTTTTCCCATCGCGCGCAATAACTACCTGCGACGCTTTGTTATACAACTTAGCATCAGCTTTGGCTACGTAAAATCCGCAAAAAGCCCAAGCTACAGGTGTAAAGCAAAATACCGCAATACACACAACTACTAACGTAATCAAAAACTTTAATTTCATAATCAATAATGAGTGATAAGTGCTGAGTGATGAGTGCTGAGTGCTGAGTGATGAGTGCTGAGTGCTGAGTGCTGAGTGATGAGTGCTGAGTGCTGAGTGCTGAGTGCTGAGTGATGAGTGCT
>NZ_JBXXZH010000152.1:0-23006 GCF_059640475.1 Calothrix sp. CBUCES-K 9914 | reverse complement strand
GAACTGCGAATTGCGAATTGGAGGTGACGTAGTAGGTTTTAGCTTAACTTGACGCTAATGGCATCCTTGCCCGTTCCAGATGCAGGGCGGGCAGGGATGCCCGCTCCACAATGGCAGTAAGGCACCAGTACAATTACTTGACGGTAACTTTACCACCAGCTTCTTCGATGCGCTTCTTAGCATCTTCAGCTTTGTCTTTTGCAACTGCTTCAAATATTGCTTTCGGCGCCGCTTCTACTAAGTCTTTAGCTTCTTTCAAGCCTAAACCAGTTAATTCACGAACAATCTTGAGAATTGCAATCTTCTTATCAGCAGGTACGGAGTCAAGAATTGCATCGAATTCAGTTTGCTCTTCAACTGGTTCGGCAGCAGCAGCAGCACCGACACCGGGCATCATCATCATGCCACCAACAGGTGCCGCAGCGCTAACGCCAAACGCTTCTTCAATTTGCTTAACTAGTTCTGAAGCTTCAAGAAGTGTAAGACCTTTCAATTTATCTAAAATTTCATCGGTTGTAGCGGACATTTTTTAGTCTCCTCTAATTGTGATAGTTGATTTGCTTATTCAGCACTAGTTTCAGCGGCGCCTTCAGTAGCACCTTCTTTGTCTTTGTCAGCGTAAGCTTGCAAAGCACGTCCCAACGAACTTGGTACTTCGTTGATACCCACGGCAATTTTTGTCGCCAATGCGTTGATGGCACCTGCAATTTGCGCGATGAGCTGTTCCTTGGAAGGTAAATCTCCCAATGCTTTGACATCTGCTTCCTTAAGCAGCTTGCCTTCCATTACGCCACCACGAAGTGTGGTTTTATCCTTAGTGGCTTTTTGAAAGTCTTGATATGCTTTGATTGCTGATGAAAAATCTTCTTTTACCAGCAAAAAGGCATTAGAACCTTTGAGCAATTCTTCGAGCGGTTGCCATTTCTCATCATCTTTAATGGCAATGCCCATCAGGGTATTTTTTGTTACTTTACAAATCGTACCACTAGGGCGTAATTTGCGTCGTAAGTCAGTAATTTCAGCAACTGATAGCCCTTGATAATCAATGACTAGTGCCAAACTTGACTCACCCAAAGTCGCTTTTAGTTCACTGACAATTTCTCTTTTGTCCTCAACCGTTCTTCCCATTTTGCTTCACCTCCTTCCTTGGGTCTCAGATTTCCTTATACACGCGCGTCTCAATGAAGCATTGAAGCTACAAATTAAATGGCACTCAAACAATAAACCCCAGCTACCAATAGCCAGGGTTTTACATCAAGGTCGATTTTTATAATCGCATCAAGTACATTACAGTAACGCTTCACTTTAACAGCAAAACCAATTCTGTAAAAAATACTTAGACATAAACCTTGGCAGGAAATTAAGCAATTTGCACCTGCTGTCTCTGGCTACTTTTTTAGTTATGAGTGCGCTCGTGCGCTCGTGCTGAGTATAAAATAATATCTAATTTCTTAGCACTCAGCACTTTCTACTCAGCACTTTCTTAGGCTTCAGCTAATTTTAAATCGCGGAGGGAGTTAACATCAACTCGAATTGATGGTCCCATTGTTGAAGAAACGTACATGGTTCTCCAGTAACGACCTTTGGCACCGCTTGGACGGTTACGGTCGATAGTTTCTTGTAACGCCTTCAAGTTTATCAGTAAATCATCAGGTGTAAATGTCACCTTACCAAACATAACATGAACAATACCAGTTCTGTCTGCCCGGAATTCTAATTTACCAGCTTTGAACTCAGAAATCGCACCTGCTAAATCAAAAGTAACAGTACCACCTTTCGGCGAAGGCATTAAACCGCGCGGACCGAGCAATTTACCAAGCTTGGCAACCTGTGGCATCACATCAGGTGTCGCGATTAACTTGTCGAAATCCATCATCCCTTTTTGGATTTCATCAATTAGTTCTTCCGAACCAACAATATCGGCGCCAGCATTTGTTGCTTCTGTGACTTTTTCACCTCTTGCAATCACTGCGACTCGAACTTCGTTACCTGTCCCTTTAGGTAGCGCGACCGTTGTCCGCAATTGCTGGTCACTATATTTTGGATCAATTCCTAAACGGATATGAGCTTCTGCTGCTTCCGGAAATTTTGCTGTTGCGGTTTCCTTCAACAAAGCAAGCGCATCTAGCGGTGCATAGTCTTTATCTTCTACTAAAGCAAGCAAAGCCTGCATTCTACGTGATACTTTCTTAGCCATTTTTTTTCCCTCTTGGGGTCAACTACGAAGCAGGCGCCTCTCCCCCGATAAAATTTACTTCTGTCAAAATTAAAAAGCGATTAGAGTGAAGAGTTACTTTAAAGTTATGAATTCTTTTCTAACTCCGCGCCTCCGCGCCTCCTAACTTTTAATCTGTAACTGTGACACCCATGTTTTTAGCAGTACCAGCGATAATCTTCATTGCTGCATCAATATCGTTGGCATTGAGGTCGGGTAGTTTAGTTTGAGCAATTTCGCGCAACTGGTTTGTTGTAATTGAACCAACTTTCTTTTTATTCGGTTCGTTTGAGCCAGCTTCGATTTTTGCCGCTTTTTTAATTAGTATCGAAGCAGGAGGAGTTTTAAGAATAAACGTAAAACTCCGGTCTTCAAATACTGAAATCTCTACAGGAATTACCATTCCAGCTTGGTCTGCTGTTTTGGCGTTGTATTCCTTGCAGAACATCATAATGTTAACACCGTGTTGACCTAATGCAGGCCCCACTGGCGGCGCCGGGTTGGCTTTACCTGCGTTTAATGCCAACTTGATCACCGCTACGACTTTCTTCGCCATTTTGTTTTAGCTCTGTTTCTCTACCTGATTGAATTCTAATTCGACCGGCGTATCTCGTCCAAAAATTGAAAGTAGGGCTTTAAGTTTACTCCGTTCGGGGCTTACCTCAATAACCTCACCTTCAAAATCCTTAAATGGACCAGAAAGCACAACTATCTTATCACCCGTCGCCATATCAATTTTGACGACTTCCTGCTGCTCGATTTTCTGTTTAAAGATTCGCTCGACTTCAGAATGACTCAACGGTACAGGTTTAACGTGACCGCGACTTCTACCAGTTCCGCGTTTCTGCTCTGCCCCCACGAAATTAATTACGTGGGTAGTGTTGCGTACTACCTGCCAAACATCATCGCTCATGATCATCCTCACCAGCACATAACCTGGGAAGACTTTTTCCTCCGTTGGATGGCGACTACCATCTTTACGGATTTTGATCGTAGGTGTGTGTGGAATTTCCACCTCAAGTATTTTATCAGCTACATCAAATGTTTGAATGCGCTGCTCTAAGTTTGTTTTAACACGTTTTTCACAACCCGATGCGACTTGCACTGCATACCAGCGGGAAACTTTCTGGGAGGCATTATCTTGCCCAGAGTCCTCAGAGTGCAAACCTTGTTCGTTGTGACCTTCATCTGATACAGAAGTCATCCGAATACCTGTTGTGCGCCCCACGTAAAGAGTTTATCTACTAAAAATATTAACGCTGCTGAAAGTGTCACCATCAATAATACTGCGGCGGATTCACTAATCACTTGCTTACGGCTAGGCCAGACCACTTTATCAAATTCTTCTTTTGTGCCTTCGACGAATTTGTTTAAGCTGAATCCACTAGAAGTTTCTGTTATTTCCGCTTCATTTTTCTTAGTCACGGTCGGTCACCTCCCATATTGCTTAATCTATTATTGCTTAATCTATTTTTTGCGAATTGTAGTAGACATCCAATCAGCAATTGCAGCTCTAGCTCCTCATTTCAACTACGCGAAGCAAGAACTGCAATAATAAAAATTTTACCCGAAATACTCAAATCTAGCCGCAATTGCTGCAAGTTTGAACTTTAACGGATTAGAATTAATGTACTAAGCGCGCCCTGGAGGACTTGAACCCCCGACATCAGGTTTTGGAGACCTGCGTTCTACCAACTGAACTAAGAGCGCTTGTTTTGTCTTGAATTCAGTTATTGCGCTGAACTTTTATTATTATAACGCAATTTGGCATTTTTTCAAAAAAAATTGTCGAGGGAGCATTTAAGCGGCGCGACGCCGCTCTCTCTATAACAAACCATAAGCGGAGTGTTACAAAGAACGGTCAAACCGCTGCTTAATGCGGGTTGCCTTACCAACACGGTCTCTTAAGTAAAAAAGTTTGGCACGACGAACTTTACCACGACGAATAATCTTAATATTGTCGATGCGAGGCGAGTGAAGCAAGAATACTCGTTCGACACCAATACCTTGGAATACACGACGTACAGTAATAGTCTCGTTAATGCCACCGTTACGTTTGGCAATGACTACACCTTCATAAGGCTGAACACGGAATTTCTCGCCTTCTTTGATTTTCACACCGACTTTAACTGTATCCCCAACATAGATATCGGGTAAGTTGGATTTTAGCTGCTCCGCTTCGATTGAGCGGATAATTTCTTGAGCGTTCATTGTTTTACAGAAATCACAATCAATAATAATAAATCGCTAAACAACTTTTAGTCCAGCTTTTTCAAAACGTCGAAATCGAACGTTCTTCTACTTGTTCTTTTACTGAGGCAATAAAAAAACCCTGCGATTTCTCTTACAGGGTTTTTCATTTGGTGGCGGGAAGTGGATTTGAACCACTGACCTTCGGGTTATGAGCCCGACGAGCTACCAGGCTGCTCTATCCCGCGTCGTCTTTTTATAGTATATACCGAAGAATCCAAATTTGGCAACTACAAAAGCGATAATTCTCCAATTACTTCCAAACGCTTATACTGACCGATGTTCATAAATTTTTCTCCCATTGCTTGGGCACAAGAAGGAGAAATCCAACCCATTTGTTGAAGCAAATGAATTGCGGCGGCATTTCTGGCTCGTTTTGCTCCATCGATAACTTTAATCGCTAATCCCATGCCTTCGCCAAGCCTGCCAATGCACTGTACTCCTTCTGCTCCTGACTTGCTCACCAGTTCACCTGGAGTTAGGCGCATCAATTCAGTGTCAAATTCGGAATCGCCAGCGACCATAACTGGGTGATGCGTCATCGCGCGGACTATCCGCTCCATATCTAAGTTGCTGCGAAGAGCTAGCTTCGCGTACAAATGAGCCATTTGTGTCAACTGCAACAAATATGTTGGAACTCCACAGTCATCACGAACACTAATAAATTCATCAGCTGGCATACGTAGCAATTCTGCTACCTTCCCAATAATTAACTGTTGAACTGGATGCTTACGTTCTAAATAGCTATTTAAAGGATAATGAAGTAGCTGGCAAACTGCTAGCATCCCCGCATGTTTACCAGAGCAATTGTATTGTAAACGACTTTGCTTTCCTTCGGGAACTGGACATTGTAATGCACTTGGGTCAATATCCGCACGCCAAAGAATATTAAAAACTTGTCGCACCTGCTCAACAGTACCTTTGTGCGAACTAGTAATAATAGCTAAATCTTTATCGCTTAAGTCATAACGTTCGAGAGTCCCCGTAGTAGTAACACACAGTGCTTGAAAAGGCTTAAGCGCCGAGCGAACAAAGGTAGCAGTTTCAGCATTACCTGCAACTGACAAAACTCTCCCTCGTTCATCCGACACTACGGCTTGAACTATGTGTCGAGATTCGATAATTCCTTCCCGTAGCAACCTGACTTCTAATGCTGCGGCTTGAGTTCTTTTTGCCATTGCTGCTTCTGTTAAATTACTAGCTATAATCTGCTAGCTGATATTTATGAGTTATAAATTTATAAAATCTGCCAAACTATAGTACCAGCAATGTACAACACAGCCAACAGAGCAAACGTCACTTGAAGGCGCCGCAAAATCGGTTGAATTTGATATGCCACTATTAAACGGTCGCGCGCTAATATCTCTTCTGGCTTCGCCCAAGTTTGACCGTCATACCACCCAGATTCTTCATAGAATATTACCGGACTGAAAAGGCGGTCGCGCACGTATGACCATCCCAAGTACAAACGCACTAAAATAAGTACAACACCAATACTAGCTCCGGCAGAGGCGCCGAGAAGAAACTGGGCGATATATTTGTGAGGAGGGAAACTAGCAGCGGACAGTGGTCCTGCAATTAGCCAAGATAAACCATAAATCCAAGCAATTCTAATCACGTACTGACTTAAAGAAGCCGTACAATCGCTGAACAACCAAGCCGACTTTAACTGTTCATACTCGTTAACAGGTTGTTGCTCGGTTGGAACTGGACATGAAACCGAAGACTTAGTCATGGCTTAATCCTCACGCGCGTTCCTTCACTCTTTTGTAAACTCAATGCGTTCCGCATGACCCCAAAAAGCTTCTAAATTATAAAATTCGCGTTCTTTTGGCATCATAACGTGAACAATGACATCACCATAGTCATAAAGCACCCAATTTCCTTCCTCTCTCCCTTCGATCCGCAGAGGAGCGCGCTGCATTTCAAGCTTAATCTGCTCTTCGACTGCATCCGCAATTGCTCGAACCTGTACTCTCGAATAGCCAGTTGCCACCACAAAATAATCAGCAATATAGGAAACGTCTGCTAGTCTCAGCAGCACAACATCTCCTGCTTTGCGGTCTTCAGCGGCATAAGCTGCTTTGAACGCAAGCTGTGTGGCATCATCATCATGATCTAATTGAGTGGCATCAAACGGACTATTTGTCACTGCTACAGACTTTAATGGGAAGTTTTCTTGAGAATAATCCGACATTCAACTTTCGCTCAGTATTTACTCTTGTTTTAGGGCAGGTTTTAACTTTTCAAAACAATTAACGACTATTAACTACTAAACAGTAATAAAATTACTGAATGGTTTTTTTGAATACTAACAAAAAAAAAGCCTGTCGCGCGTTGTTTTGTCACGCCCGAAGTAAAATCAACACGCTTTGTCTATTGTTGAAGCGTAGTCAGACACTCGTCTTTGTGTTTACGTTTGAAAAAGGCGCCCCCATACACGGATGCTCCCGCTCTTCATCGCTTGTCTTGAATGTCATGCGTTATTCTAGATGTACATAACATTACTGTAAAATATCGGAGAACATCGCATGAGTTGGCGCGGCTCGACAACGGGAAAAGACCGTGTTTTAGCTTGTTTACCTTATTTGCTACCTTTAGTCGAAGTATTGCCCCTCGGTATTTCATTATTATTTCAGTTTGCGCCTCTACGTGTACCTATATCCATAGTTTTAACAGCTTATGGTATGATTGAGCAGTCATTTTTCGGGCTAGGTGGTTTAATTATATTTTTTGCATTGTTCATGCTGGTAGTACGAAACGAACGAGTGCCTCATTTCATTCGTTTTAATACAATGCAAGCAATTCTTTTAGGTATCGTAATTACTTTATGCGAGATATTACTTAAATTAATTAGTCTAATAGGCAACAATTTTACTACCCAAACTTTACAAACAACTATTTTTCTTGGCATCGTTGCTGCATCTGTATATTCGGTTGTGCAATCTCTGTTTGGACGTTACGCAGAAATTCCAGCAATTTCAGATGCAGTGTACATGCAAGTGCGTTAGGTTAATCAACGCGCTGCCACCGTATTTTCTAAACGCCCAATTCCTTCGATTTCAACGCGTACACGGTCACCTAATTGCAGCGAACCAACTCCATGCGGTGTACCCGTCAGCACAATATCACCAGGTAATAATGTCATTACTTGGCTGATATATGAAACCAAATAATCTGGCGAAAATACCATTTGGTCGATACATGCTGATTGTACTGGTTTGGCATCATCATTCAAAAAAGTTTGCAAGCGCGCGCCTGGGTTGATTTCCCGCACAATCCAAGGACCAAGTGGGCAGAAGCTGTCAAACCCCTTTGCTCGTGTCCATTGCCCATCTTTAGACTGCAAATCTCGTGCTGTTACATCATTCGCGATTGTATAGCCCCAAATTTTAGCACTCGCTTCTTCTGGTGTACAGCTTACCGCATGGGCGCCTATTACCAACGCTAACTCTCCCTCATAATCTACATGCTGCGATTGAGGAGGATACATAATCTCTTCAAAAGAGGCGATGATTGTTGTCGGGGGCTTAATGAATATTAGCGGTTCTGATGGTACTGGAGTACCCATTTCGGCTGCATGATCAGCGTAATTTTTACCTACCGCAACAATTTTAGAGGGAGCGCAAGGAGCAAGTATTTGATAACTCTCCGGCGCCAATATTGAATCCGTGGGTTGTCCTAGCATCCAAGGTGGTGCGTCCAATAAAACCACGTCAAGGGATAACTGGAGTAAACCATAGTAAATTTGACCTTCATGATTTTGAACTCGCACGTAGCGCTGTGCCATAACTAATATCCTTGCTTCTCACGCCCAAAGTTATAAAGGCAAACAGCAGTTCGCTTTTGATTTATTTTAAGCAAAGCAAACGTGTACTTAAGCGCGCCTCTATGTAAGAGTAGCACGCAACTGCTTACCGATAGAGTTATAGCAGCGCGCAAAAAGCTGATATGATAGTAATTCCTTGCTGCTTTTTTCCGCTCGCGGGTCAATAAAAGCAGCCACCCTGTCCACAAGGAGACTATATAATTATGCAAACTGTTTACGAAACAATGTACATTCTTCGTCCCGACCTTGGAGACGAGCAAGTAGAACAAAATGTCAGCAAGTACCAAAACATACTCCAAGAACAAGGTGCTGAAGACATTGAAATTCAAAATCGTGGCAAGCGTCGTCTCGCTTATGAAATTGGTAAGCACCGGGATGGTGTCTACGTTCAAATGAACTACACAAAAGGTGGAAAAGCTATCGCACCTCTCGAACGCGCGATGCGTTTGAGCGAAGAGGTAATTCGTTACCTTACCATTAAACAAGATGTTAAACCTGTAGAAACTACGCAGACTGTAGAGGAAGCAGATTAATACTAGGTATTAATTCGGTAATACTCCTTATTTATTTCATAAATAGGGAGTATTTAGCTAAATCTTGCAATCAGTGTTTCGCAGTATATACCCAGTACTTTATACATATGCTACATTATTCTTTACTTGCCACTTCTGTTGACCGCAGTTATACCTGAATCAGTGGTAAAGTTTTTTAATGTAAGCAAATTTTAATACTGTGAGCCAAACTGATAATTCCACAATCCAAGCTCTTTCTACGGAAGTATCGAAGCTGCGTCAAGATTTGCAGCTTCGTGACCAACTCGTGCAACAACTGTCACAAGAACTGTTTCGGTTGGTAAAAGGCAACACAAACTTTATGCCAGGTCTGGAAGTGTCGGAGCGTCATCAAACTCAAATTCAAACGCTGCGAGAACAATTACAGGCAGTCGAGCAGCAAGTTACATTTTATCAAGATCAAATTACCGAACGCGACACAGAAATTTACCAGTTGCGGCAAACGGTTCAAGAACTAACTGACCGTAGTCGGATGTTAGAACAGGTTGTGCAGGAACTACCACAAATTTATCGTCGTAAATTTGAGGAACGTATGGCGCCAGTACGTGATAAAGTCGCAACACTACAACGTGAAAATCGGCAATTGCAAGCTGAACTTCAGAGCGTTAGTTACCGTCTTGCTCTTAAAACACGCACAGCAACGCATAGCGGTATAGACCTACCTAATTTTCCGCGTTTGTCATCCCCCGATGGAAATATGTCTACAGTTCCGAATGTATAGATTTAGCTTTCTTATAAAAACTAAAACTTCAGCTAGCAGAACAATAATTATTACCTTAAATCCAGATATAGTAACTCAAGCGAGCCGTAAGTAATGGTGCCAAAGCTAGTTTTAAGCAATCACTAACATAAGAATCAGACCATCCTACGGTTTCTCACGTTGAGCTAAAAGAAAAAATATATTGTTTGACAGTTTGCAATGTAATCGTATCTACATTAAGGCATTGTGGCTAAAGTTTCATCATCTACAACTGGTATCGTTATGATGGCATCTTCGTAAGAGTTGTAAATTTCAAACACTGAATCAAGTTGGGTAAGCTCCAAAACTAACCTTACAGGAGTTTGAACATTACAAAGAACTAAACGACAACCATGTTGACGCGCGGTTTTCAAACCATTGACTAGTGGAACTAATCCAGAGCTATCCATAAAGTTTACAGATGCTAAGTCTATTACCCAAAGTTGATTAGGATTTGGGTTAATTTGACTCATCTTTTCTTTTAAATCAATACCACTTTGCGAGTCAATACGTCCACAAGGTTTGAGCAAAACAACTTGAGATGTCGAAGAATCAGATGTACTAGATATAGTCATAAATTTGATTGGGTAGTTGAAACACGTAAAAAACAAAAAATTGACATAAAAACTACTTTCCTCGCAACCCTACAATAACTAACTTACTCAGTAATTCTGAGCTATGCTACACAGGTTAAACGAAGAACATCAGTATCCATGTCGTATAAATTGTATTTACTCCTCTCAATATACGCATAAGGCGCCAACGAATTCAGTAGCATTGGTATCTTTTACGATATTTTTATAATTTACAAGTACTTTCGTAAATTTTTTATAAATATCTATAAGAATTTTGTCAAAAATTTACGAATAAATCCTGTGATATATCTATAATCAGTATCTTTTGACTAAATTAAGTTATAATAAGTACATATATTATCAAGAAGTGTTTACGTAAAAACTTCAAATTTTTCAATAACTTTCTGCTTATCTCAGTAGCATATTTATATTTATTGAATCAATTATTACCTATGACCTCAGTAGTAAGTAATATAATAAATTTAAATAATAGTAATTAATAATACATATATAAGATAAGCTTTTTGTACTAATCAAATCGTCGTCACTTTCAATGTGATTGGCTGCATAGCTTTGATTGACACTATTAGTCAAAAACAGTCAAGATATAAGAAAGGTAAAAAAATGTAAAGAAAACTGTCGTAA
This sequence comes from Calothrix sp. CBUCES-K 9914, assembly GCF_059640475.1. NCBI lineage: Bacteria > Bacillati > Cyanobacteriota > Cyanophyceae > Nostocales > Calotrichaceae > Calothrix > Calothrix sp. CBUCES-K 9914. The sequence continues at coordinate 12,181 of NZ_JBXXZH010000152.1, read as the reverse complement.
ATGTCATTAGAATTTATTTCACTAGAGAATATTCAAGAACTTGCCCACCATTATGGTTACTGGGCGATTTTTGTAGGTATATTGTTGGAAAACCTAGGTATTCCAATTCCGGGAGAGACAGTAACGCTAGTTGGAGGTTTTTTAGCGGGTAGTAATGAACTGTACTACTGGTTTGTCTTAGCTGATGCAGTTGTAGGCGCCACGATTGGTGGAATTTGCGGTTATTGGATTGGACGTGTTGGTGGTTGGTCGTTGTTAGTACGGTTTGGTAAGTTACTGCGTATTTCAGAACCGCGAATATTAAGTATCAAAGATAAATTTAGTGAAAACAGCACTAAAGCTGTATTTTTCGGGAGATTTTTTGCTTTATTGCGAATTTTCTCGGCGCCGCTCGCTGGTATAGTCGGGATGCCATTTGGCAAATTCTTTCTAGTAAATATAGCAGGAGCGAGTATTTGGGGAAGTGTGATGGTAACACTGGCTTATTTTGCGGGTAAAGTTGTCTCGCTAGAACAACTAGTCGCTTGGGTTAGTCAGTTTGCACTTTTAGCCCTGTTAATTTTAGCGGCAGTTATATTTATTCCTTTATGGCTTGAATCTCGACAAGAAAAAATTAGCAGTGGAGAATAGGTCTGGCAACGGATACAACGGATGTAACGGATAAGTTATTAGTTAAAGACAATGATGGTTGTTTAAATTAACCTATACGTTACATCTGTTCGTCATCTTTTGCCAATTTCTTTCCAATCAAAATTAATTAAAGAAAGCACTAATAGTAAAATTTATAATCATTATCAAGTTTAAGCAAGAAAAAGCCAGGTATAGATTATATCCTCTAGGAAAATAGACAACCGTGCCAAAATTCCTAGAGGATAAGTCAGATATAAATATCCTTTAGTACTCCATGTCGTTAAATTTGGTAGATAGGAAGATTGGCAACCGCTGACAACTCATGATGGCAATAACAGGATGGTTGATTTTAATTAGGACGGTGCGTGAAGGCTACCAGTACTGCGCTTCGTTTTAAAATTTTGGTAGCCTTCACGCACCCTACTTTTGTAACTAATAACTTATCCGTTACATCCGTTGCAAATCATTTATTGCCCTGTTTGTGACCAAACGCGCGTTGGTAGTCCCCAAACATAGATAAAGCCTTCAGCAGCTTTATGGTCGAACTGGTCTTCGGCGCCGTATGTCGCGAGGTCTGGAGTGTATAAAGTATTTTCTGAGCGGCGCCCAACAATTGTGGCGTTGCCTTTGAATAGCTTCAACCGTACTGTACCAGATACACGCTCTTGAGTTTGCTGAATAAACGCATCAAGTGCAGTTTTTAACGGGCTGTACCACAAGCCGTTATAAACTATTTGTGTATAAGTTTGCTCAATTCCTCTTTTATACTGCGTAACATCAGCAGTTAAAGTCAAACTTTCTAAATCACGATGAGCATTGATTAGCACAATCATTGCTGGAGATTCATAAATTTCCCGTGATTTTATACCGACTAGACGGTTTTCAATCATATCAATTCGCCCAATACCGTGGTTGCCCGCAGTTATATTAAGCGCTTCGATTAACTCAACTGGATTTTTCGGTTGACCGTTAATGCTGACGGGAATTCCTTTTACAAATCCAATTTCAATATATTCTGGCTCGTTGGGAGTATACTCTATTGCCTTGGTCATTTCGTAAATTTCTTCGGGAGGCTCCATTGCTGGGTCTTCCAATACACCCGCCTCGATACTCCGACCAAGTAAGTTTTTGTCAATACTATATGGGGAAGATTTTTTGACTGGTGCAGGAATACCGAAACGTTCCCCATATGCTATCGTCTCTTCCCTACTCATTCCCCACTCACGCGCAGGCGCCAAAATTTTTAGGTTAGGATTTAGAGCAGCAGTTGAAACGTCAAAGCGCACTTGGTCGTTACCTTTACCAGTACAACCATGTGCAATTGCGTCAGCACCATATTTTTCAGCAACCTCAACTAATATTTTTGCAATTAGCGGACGTGCGAGGGCAGTTCCCAGAGGATAACGATTCTCATATAATGCGTTGGCTTGAATTGCACCAAAAGCATAGTCTTTGACAAAACTATCCTTAACGTCCACCACTAGCGATTCGCTTGCACCCGATTTTAATGCTTTTTCACGAATTGGTTCTAGTTCATCACCCTGTCCTAAGTCAGCAGCAAGAGTTATTACCTCTTCTACACCCCATTCTTGCTTAAGGTAGGGAATACATACTGAAGTATCTACCCCACCTGAATACGCTAAAACAACCTTCTTTGCGCGACCCATTCTTTTCTCCAACTTTCTCCGATTGGTATAAATACCGAGTCAATATTATCCGATGATTTAGGCAATGGGGGATAGTAAATTATTTAATAGTTCGTTACATAGGAGTAACTATGGGTAAGTACGATAAAATTTTCCTGTCGGATGAAGTCTCTCAAGAGTTGCTGAGCCCAGAAGAAGCAGTTGCAGCTATTGCCATCGTGACAACGGCAGCTGACTTAAAGCTTGAAAATGTTGATATCGAAATGCTCATAGATACTCTCTGGGGTTTCGAGGTGTTCGAGGAATATGAAGACAGCGATTTAGAAGAAATTATCATTAAGTTAATCGCGGTTGCTGAAAACGAAGGGTTAGGCGCCTTATTCAATGCTGCTTCTGAGTCACTTTCCGATGAAATTGTTCTTGATGGGTTTGCAGCAGGAGTTAGTGTTTTGGTATCGGAGGATGATATCGCTATTCCCAAAGCCAAAATGCCTTTACTCAAGCAGCTACAGGCAGTTTTAGAAGTTGAGGACTCTGAAGCTCTTGAAGTTATCGAAGAAGTATTAACCGCTTTTGAAGAAGTTGATGAGGAAGTCGTAGGTGATGAAACAATTACTACCGACTTTGACGAAGAGACTTATGAATCTCCCGAAGGTAATTTTATACTACCCGTTCCAGTAACTGCTGAAGCAGGTGGTAAAATCAATTCTTCAGAAGGAACGGTCGGTTTTTCTGACAACTTTGGTACTTTATTGAGAATCGACTATTACTTTATTCCGCCCGAACAGCTAGAAGAAATTGAATCTATTGCGAATCAGCAGTACTTTCAATCAGTACTGTTAGATAAGTATATTCCTCAATCAATAGTAGCTTATTTACATGAAGCGACTGTTGAATTTACTGAATACCTTGACTCGGAAATAAACTCCGGTGCCTATTTTGCGCTGGTCAATATGCCTGGTGGCTCAACGATATCTAAGCAAGAAAACAATGGTCATCCTCAAAGGCTTAATGCATATCGCGGCATAATCATTTTTCAACAAGACGACTTTATATACATAGTTAGTAGTCAACGCAGTTTCTTCGATGGCGAAACTCCTGGCTCCATCCAAAACGAAGCCCAGACTATCAAAGCAAATCTCCTAGCTTTTATCGACACCATCGAATTTACTAACAATTCGATGGTTAGTTGACAAATTATATTTACCACAGAGACGGTAGAGACCGAATTAATTCGGTCTCTACACACACAGAAAATTTAGTATATTCTTCTGTGTTAAATCTGGGCTTCTATGGTAACTACATCTAATTGCATAAGTATTTTAAATCAATAAAGCATATGAAGATAATTATTATTTAACAAAAACTATATACTTTCTCATGCCACAGGCACATTTAAAAAATCTGTTTCTGTGTGAAGCTCAGTTGTGTAAACGCCGAAAAATGACGCTAATTGGACAAAAGCTTGTAAAATCAAAATATTAAGTTTTATGACAAGCGTGTCGGGTACGGTAGTGCAGCAATTGCACGATATCAGTACTCAGGATTAGTCTGGAAACCCTAAACTTAAAAACGGTAAAGAGAGGATTTCACGAAATGGTATTTCAACAACAACCACTTCCCTTTGCAATCGATGCGCTTGAGCCATACGGCATGAAAGCTGAAACCTTTGAATATCACTATGGCAAGCATCACAAAGCTTATGTAGATAATCTCAACAAGTTGGTTGAAGGTACAGATTTAGCGAACAAGTCACTTGAAGAGGTAATTCAAGCTTCATTTAAAGACTCCTCGAAAGCAGGCATTTTTAACAATGCAGCCCAAGTCTGGAACCATACATTCTTCTGGAACTCCTTAAAACCCGCAGGTGGTGGCGCCCCCACAGGTTCACTTGCAAGCAGAATCGAAAAAGACTTTGGCAGCTACGACAAGTTTGCTGAAGAATTCTCGAACGCTGCTGCAACTCAATTTGGTAGCGGTTGGGCTTGGTTAATTGATGACGGTGGCAAGCTCTCCGTTCTAAAAACACCAAACGCCGAAAACCCCCTCGCACATGGTAAAAAAGCGTTGTTAACTCTCGATGTCTGGGAACACGCATACTACATTGATTTCAAGAATGCTCGTCCAGCATTTATCAAGAACTTCCTTGAGAAGTTAGTGAACTGGGAATTTGTATCCCATAATCTAGCTGCCGCTTAATTGCATTCCTTATTATGAAGATGTAGAGACGTTACACGTAACGTCTCTACGTCCCAAAATGCATAATCTAAAATCCAAAATCTATTCATGTCCCAAAGGGAAAATCTAAATAATGGATAGTAAAGATATCGCGCGTTACATCGAAGCAACAGACGGCGCCTCAAAACCCTGGCTGTTAGTTCAACTACGACTCAAGAAACTGACCGAGCGTCGTGCGTCCATTTCTCACGAAGAATATGTTAAAGAACTAGAAGATATTCACCAAGACATGATGAAGTTAGGTGAATGGTGGCGTGGAAGAGAAAGCGAAGTTTTTTGAGTTTGTTAAAAAAAAGTTAAAAGTGATATTCGTGTGATGGTAGCCTAGTAAGCGTGGATTGATAACGGTGTTTAGGCGAAATGGATTACCGCGAGGCTGGGGTTGATGTTGAAGCTGGTCGTGCTTTTGTAAATCAAATTCGGAATTTGGTTCACAGTACGTTTAGACCTGAAGTAATAGGGGGGTTAGGAGGTTTTGGCGGTTGCTTTCAATTGCCAGTTGGTTATAAGGAGCCTGTATTGGTATCAGGAACCGATGGTGTTGGCACTAAGCTCAAAATCGCTCACACTCTCAACCGTCACGATACAGTTGGTGTTGATTTAGTTGCGATGTGTGTAAATGATGTATTGACATCTGGCGCCGAACCCTTATTTTTTCTAGATTATGTGGCAACAGGGAAGTTAAACGAACAACAATTAACTGACGTGGTGGCAGGAATTGCCGATGGATGTAAGCAAGCTGGTTGTGCGCTACTTGGTGGTGAAACAGCGGAAATGCCAGGATTTTACCAAGCTGGTGAATATGATTTAGCTGGTTTCTGTGTGGGAATTGTCGAAAAAAGTTTGATGTTGGATACTTCACAGGTACAAGTTGGAGATATTGCAGTTGCACTTGAGAGTACTGGTGTTCACAGTAATGGTTATAGCTTGGTACGAAAAATTATTAGTGATAAGGGCTTGATGTGGGATGATAAGCCCGACATGCTTGGTGGCAAGACATTAGGTGAAGTTTTTCTGACTCCGACTAGAATCTACGTTCAACCAATATTGTCCGCGCGTGCTTCTGGATTACAAATTCACGGGATGGCACATATCACAGGTGGTGGGCTACCAGAAAATTTACCGCGCTGTTTAGGTGAAGGTCAAGCGATTAAAATCGAACCAAATTGGACTATTCCCCCTGTATTTGAATGGTTAGCATATAGCGGAGAAGTTAGTCAAAGCGCAATGCACAATACTTTTAATATGGGAGTTGGGTTTGTAGTTATAGTCCCACCCGAGCAAGCAGAGCAAACAATTAGTTACTTTGCTTCACACAACATTACGGCTTTTACAATTGGAGAAGTAATTTCCGGTTCTGGTGAATTAATCGGTATACCTAGCTAACACGCACGTTAATAAGTAATCGATTTATACATACTGAAAAATTTTTAGATATATTTTCCTAAGTACTTTTTTGTGATTGTATTTGAGAAAACTCAGTTTAGAAATAGTTTATCAATTTCTTAGACTGTCTCTTTATTGTCAGAGTCCCTTCAACACTTACTTTTGCAACATGTGCCGCTTCAAAATCGCGTTGACGTTGTATGCATAAGATGTATTGAATTAAACAATTACATTTTCACAACTACCTGTGAATTTCACGGAGAGCCTGTAGATCGAATTCTCACTTTCATTGATATAACCAATCGAAAATACTCATGACTATAAGGCTTGAAATTTGCTAACGTAGTCTTAACATATTGAAAAAAACTGCCATAGTTGGTTACAAAATCACTCTTTACACCAATAAGTAGTGTTAAAGCTGACAGTCGGCTCTAAAAGGTGTATCTAAAAGTAAAAATAAATACTATTTAACTTAAATAGAAGAGGCTATGATTGTAAATTTTGCTCGTACAATTGCATCGAAACAGCTTTTAAAGGGAGTGTTCCAGAACATCAACGCTTCATCTTGCCCTTTATCTTATAACTTTCACATGCATACAGTTTACTCTGATGGTAAATTGCAGCCGAGTGCGTTGATAGAACAATCGATAGTACACGGTTTGAAGGGGCTAGCTATTACTGACCACCACGCAATCGGTGGTTATGAAGCTGCGCTTTTGTGGCTCGAAGATTTTCGATGGAAGAACCCAGGAACTTCTACTCCGCATTTGTGGAGCGGTGTAGAAATTAATGCCAATTTATTAGGCGCCGAGGTTCACATTTTAGGTTACGCATTTGATACTGAACACCCAAGCATGAAACCATATATTCAGCGGCGATGTGTTACAGGTGAAGAATATGAAGCGCAAAATGTGATTGCTGCGATTCATGAAGCTGATGGACTTGCAGTACTCGCACACCCAGCACGATACCGCAAACCTTTGTTTGAGTTGATCCCCGAAGCTGCCAAACTCGGAATCGACGCAGTAGAAGCTTTCTACGCTTACAACAACCCCAAACCTTGGAAACCCAGCACAATTGAAACCGAACAAGTACTTCGTCTTGCCGGAGAATACAATTTGTATACTACCTGCGGCACTGATACACACGGTTTGAGTTTATTGCAACGCTTATAATTTTTAAATACGCATGGCAACAATTCCGACCGACGCTGCTGGTTTTATTGTAAATATTTTGTTACAAAAAGACATAGAAGTATAAATACAATCATGCAAATGTTCGGCGGACTTACTGGTTCAACAGATTCAAAAGGCACTGACTGGGGAGAGCGAATGCTCAACACAGTTGCGAGTCAGACTATTCGCCATTTGTTCACCAAAAGTGAGTCGGTGGAAGTCTCTGTACGTTGTTTTCCTTCAAGCAAGCTATTGCAAGGCAGTATTGATAGTTTCAAGATGAGCGGACGGGGTTTAGTAATTCGTAAAGATTTTGCGGTTAAAGAGATGTCGTTTGAAACCGATGCGGTTGCAATTGATTTTAGCTCGGTGCTGAGTGGAAAGCTGCAACTCAAACAACCTACACAAGCAGTCGCGCAGGTTATTTTATCGGAAACTGGTATAAATCAAGCTTTTGGTGCGGAACTTGTAAAGAAACGCTTAAATAATCTTTCATTACCGCAATTAACAGAGTTATCGGGGGGTAAACCAGTTTCGTTCGCGGATATTCAGGTTGAACTATTACCAGAGAATTGTTTAAAGATTTTTGCAAAGGCTGATTTTAGTGATGGCGCCATACCCATCATTATGACTGTTACTATTGGCATTTTAAAGCGGCGCCGTGTTTCGTTTCAAAATCCAGAAATAGAACTCGATACTGTACCAGAAAGGCAAAGAGAATCTTCAAAAACTTTAGGATTGGCACTGGCGGAAATCTTGGACAATATGGTAGATTTAGACCGCTTTGACTTAGATGGAGTAAAAATGCGGCTGAATCGCTTGGAAACAGAGGGTAAAAACTTAATTTTTAGTGGTTACGCCGAAATAGAACGAATTCCTAGTACAGGATGATTGAGTAAGGTGGGCACTGCCCACCCTACTGGTAAAATCTAGCGTCCGACACCGAGATATTGGAAACCAGCTTTTTTCATTGTTTCAGGGTCGAGGAAATTACGACCGTCAATGATTACGGGGTGACTCATCAACTTCGCCATCTTCGCATAATCTAAAGTGTTGAACTGTTGCCATTCAGTTACTAGTACTAAAGCATCACAGCCATCAGCAAGACGTTCAGCGTCAGTTTCAACTAATACACCTGAAAGACCGTGACGCATTCCAGTTTGAGAAACAATCGGGTCGTATGCTTTGACTTTGGCACCAAGACGGTTGAGTTGCTCAATTAAATTTAGCGCGGGTGCATCGCGTAAATCGTCGGTATCAGGTTTAAATGTTAGACCTAGTAATCCTACGGTCTTACCTTTAAGAATTTTTAGAGCTTGTTGAAGTTTTTCTAACGCAATTAAACGCTGACGTTCGTTAACGCTAACAGCAGCTTTGAGCAGTTGAGCTTCATAACCGTAGTCATCAGCAGTGTGAATTAGCGCACTTACATCTTTGGGGAAACATGAACCACCCCAGCCAATACCAGCGTTAAGGAACTTGCTACCAATACGCGAATCCAAACCAATACCTTTTGCAACTTGAGTTACATCGGCGCCAACACGGTCGCAAATGTTAGCAACTTCGTTAATGAAGCTGATTTTGGTTGCTAAGAAAGCGTTAGCAGCATATTTAATCATTTCTGCCGAACTGAGGTCTGTTGCGAGTACAGATACAGGTGGTAATGATTTATCTTCGGCAAATTGACGCTCGACAATAGGAGCATAAAGCTGTTTCATAAATCCAATTGCTCTTGGGCTGTTACCACCAAGTACAATTCGGTCGGGGTTGAAGGTGTCATAAACAGCAGAACCTTCGCGCAAGAATTCGGGGTTGCTTATGACATCGAAGTCTGCAACTTCGGGCAACCTTTCTGCTGGTGCGCTTCCTGCTGTTACTAATTGTTTTTGACGTTCAGCAAGACCGTCAAGAACAATCATTCGTACCCAGTCACCTGAACCAATAGGTACTGTTGATTTGTTAACAATTACTTTGTAACCACCATTTAAATTGGCGCCAATAGAGCGGGCAACTGCTTCAACGTAGCGGGTATCGCTTTCACCGTTAGGTAACGGAGGTGTACCAACAGCAATAAATAAAATTTCACCGTGTGCAACTCCAGCAGCAATATCGGTACTAAACTCAATTTTTCCCGATTGAATTGCTGATTGCATAATATCTGAAAGTCCGGGTTCAAAAATCGGAGACTGACCGCCTTTCATTATTTTGACTTTTTCTTCGTTGTTGTCTATACAGATGACATCATGCCCAATATGCGCCAAGCAAGCACCTGTAACCAATCCAACGTAACCAGTACCAATCACACAAACACGCATTTCGTTCAATTCCTCATTTTAGGGTAGTATATAAAACTGCCTATATAACTAAGCAGCTTTGAAATTAATTGGGCTTTGCGATCTTGAGCGCAACTGAAAATTATTAGCTATGACTGCCAACCATAACTGAATCGGTATTCTTGCCCATACGAGTTCGGAAATCTTCTACTGTCAGTTTTAACCCTTCAGCAAGAGGAACGGTAGGTTCCCAATCCAATAAAGTCTTAGCTTTGGTAATATCGGGACGGCGCCGACGTGGGTCATCAGAAGGTAAAGGTTCAAAGTTAATCTCTGCATTTGGATTAATCATGTCTCTAACCGCTTCTGCCAGTTGTAAGATGGTATATTCTCCGGGGTTTCCGATATTAACAGGACCAACATAGTCACTGTTCATCAAACGGATAAATCCTTCGATTAAATCCGAAGCGTAGCAGAAACTGCGAGTTTGAGAACCATCGCCGTATACGGTTAAAGGCTTACCCTGTAGTGCTTGTACAATAAAGTTACTTACAACACGACCGTCATTTTCCAGCATTCGTGGACCGTATGTGTTGAAAATACGAACTACTCGCACATCAACTTTATTTTGACGGTAGTAATCAAACGCTAGAGTCTCGGCAATACGCTTACCTTCGTCATAACACGCGCGTAAACCAATCGGATTAACATTACCCCGGTACTCTTCGCTTTGTGGATGTACGTCAGGGTCTCCATAAACTTCACTAGTCGAAGCTAAGAAAAATCTTGCTTTCACACGCTTGGCCAATCCCAACATATTCAGAGTTCCCATGACGTTCGTTTTCACGGTTTTCACAGGATTGTACTGGTAATGTACTGGCGATGCTGGACAAGCTAAGTGGTAGATTTGGTCTACTTCCAACCTAATTGGTTCTGTTATGTCGTGGCGAATGAGTTCAAAGTTAGGATTATCCAACCATTGGAGGATATTACGCTTGTTACCAGTGTAAAAATTATCCAGACAAATAACTTCATGTCCAGCAGTCATAAGTCTGTCAATCAAATGGGAACCGAGGAACCCAGCTCCGCCCGTCACCAAAATTCTCATACTTATCCTATGGTTAGAGATATTTCCAATTTGTCAATGCGCTTGTATATAGAGTACCCAGCACTAACCCAAAAAATTCATCACTAACAAAATTTGTCAGTAATTTTTCGCTTACTTGTCTTTTTTTTGCCAAAAGGGTGTATGCAGTTCGATCTACTTGTCGTAAATGCCACTTGCAAAATAACAAATATACTTGGGATAAAATAAAGTAAAATTCAAGATTCACACAATCTTCAAAAATACTTAACTTTTTTTACTATATGCTGAACCAACTAGAAATTGGTGCCAATAAGGGCTTGACAATGTAGTGCTGAGTGCTGAGTGCTGAGTTAGAAGTTAGAAGTTAGAAGTTAGAAGTTAGGAGTTATAGTTTACTACTCAGCACTTTTTACTCAGCACTCAGCACTTTTTACTCAGCACTCTATACAACAGCAGTAGTACTAGCGACTTCAGCGGGGAAAGTTGCGGGTTGCGCGCGTTGGGGTTCTCCAAGCATAATTATTGAACATGTTAGCTGGCGTGCTAGCTGTGTTGTGACATCGCTGATTGCTAGACCGCCTGGAATTGTATGATTACGTATAAAAGGTAATACAACCAGGTCATATAGCCGTGCGGCTTGGAGAATTGCCTGCGCGACATTTTCATGGGCGATAATTTGAACTTCTGGTGGATTGGAAAGCGCTAATTTTGATACGAGTAATCCTAACTGTGAACGCAACGCGGCAATCTTGCTCGAAGGAAGGCGCCGTTCACACACATTTAAAACAGTGATTTGTGCTTCTGTAGCCTCTGCTAATATATGAGCAAACTGCACGGGTTGTAATACAGGCGCCATCAAATTTTCGACTGGTACTAAAATACGTTGAATTTTTCTAGGTGACTCAACTAAACGGGTAACAGCAACAGGACAGTGTGATGCCCAAAGTACACTGTCTATAACATTTCCAAACAGCTTTGCTCGTATACCAGTACGTTTTCCCCATCCCATTACAATCAAATTAGCTTTCTGTTCGCGCGCAGCTCTACTAATTCCTTGTGCAAAAGCATCATCAATACGCAGTAATGGTTCAGATTCAACGTCAAGAGCTTTTGAGACAGCATTGGCTTTAGCTAATAACCTTTCACTACGCTCTAATGATGCTTCTAAACGTGGTGCATCCATTTGCGCGGGAGCTGTCGCAATTGCCAGGGGAACTATTTTGCCGTTTGCTTGCTGTGCTAACAAAGCAGCTATTTCAATCAAGTGCTGCTGAGTATGAGGATTATAAACAGGCACAACGATTGTTAATCGATTAGTACTCTGTGGAGTGGATGGACTCAAAGGGGCAACGGGATGTACTTTGGCTTTCGATGTATTTAAACCAACTGCCACCCGACTCGTAATCAACGGTCCGATTGTTGAAGTTACGAGCATTAAAATAATTATGCTATTCAATACTGGCTGAGTTAGCAAACCTGCTTTATAGCCTACAAGTGTTGCCGCTAATGTAGCACCTACTTGTGGTATCGATAATGACCACATTGTTATAGCTTCTCGCCAGTTATACTGGTATAGTAATTTTGCTATTACTGCCGCAATTAATTTGCTGGCGATTAAACCCGCAACAATAAAAATAGTTAGTTTTAATGTACTAATGCTTTGAGCAAATCCAGGTAAATCAACCATTAAACCTAGATCAACGAAGAAAATAGGGATAAATAAAACGCTACCAACAGATACAACTT
>NZ_JBXXZH010000151.1:0-23020 GCF_059640475.1 Calothrix sp. CBUCES-K 9914 | reverse complement strand
ATTTGTAAAGTTAGCAATACCAAAATTGAATATAAGTTTTTGCATGACCGAGTACAGCAAGCAGCTTATTCTTTGATTCCAGAAGCATTAAGAAAAAATACTCATTTCAAGATTGGCAAGCTACTTCTAAATAATATCACGCCAGAGCAGCAAAAAGATAATATTTTTACCTTAGTTAACCAACTAAATTTTGGTACTGAATTACTAAAAACGCAAATCGAAAAAGACGAGTTAGCTCAATTAAATCTGATTGCTGGTCAAAAGGCTAAATCCGCTACAGCTTATGAAGCCGCTGTTAATTACTTAAATATAGGTTTAAAAATATTATATCCCGACAGTTGGCAAAATCAATACAGATTGACTTTTAATTTATATATAGAAACATCCGAAGCCGAATATTTAAATGCTAATTTAACAAGAGCATTGACTTTATGCGAATTGGCATTACAGCAAGTCCATAATCTCTTAGATAATGTCCAAATTTACCAAATAAAAATTAAAATTCATCTAGCGCAAAATCAAATCGACACTGTTTTAGATATTGGACAAAATGCTTTGCAGATGCTAGGTATTTCCTTAGTAGAATCAGCACCACAAAATATTGATGTTGAACAGTTGGCTAGCTTATCACCCATGACTGATCCATACAAGTTAGCAGCAATGGAGATTTTAATTCTTATTTGGGCTTCTGCTTGCTTTGGTAAAAGTCCAATGGCATTACCAATACTCTACACGATGGTTGAACTTTCTAGGCAATATGGCAATTCGCCACCATCTATTTACGCTTACGCAATTTATGGTGTTATTACATCTTGGTTATTTCTAAATATTGATCTTGCCTATCAACTTGGTCAAATATCTCTAAAAATATTAGATACATTAAATGCAAAAGAGCTTAAATCAAAAGCATTAGTAACGATTTACATGGCTCTTATCTATAAAAAACAGCATATTAAAGAAACCATAAATTCTTTGTACGAGGCAATTGAAAGTGGACTAGAAGTGGGAGATATTGAGTTTGCTTGTCATGCTGCCAATTTTTACTGTTCTCATCTTTTTTTTGTAGGAAAGCCTTTAGAATTAGTTGCCGAAAATCAGGTGAACTATATTAAATTTATTAGTAAATTAGAGCAGAAACATCCACTTTATCTAAATAAAATATGCGCTCAGTCAGTCAATAATTTACTTGACGAATCTGCAATTAAAACTAAATTAGTTGGTAAAATTTTAAATGAAGAAGAAGTTTTACCTGAATTTATATTAACTAATAATTTAATGTTTTTGTTCAATATTTATTTTTATAAATTATTTCTCTCTTATCTTTTTGAAGAATATAAAAGCTCTGTAAAATATGCAAAAATAGCATTAGACTATGCTGGATTTATTCAAGGTGAAGTTATATTTACGCTGCATAACTGGTTTTATTCTTTAGCTTTGCTGGCTGAGTATTCGGAGAATTTATTGCAATCTGAAAATCATCAAATAAATCAGTTAAATGAATACTTAAGCCAAGTAGATGAAAATCAGAAAAAGATGAAATATTGGGCTGAACATGCTCCCATGAATTATCAGCATAAATATGAATTAGTGGAAGCTGAAAGAGCTAGAGTATTAGGGCAACCACTTGCAGCTATGGAGTACTACGACCGCGCGATAGCTGGCGCCCACAAAAATGGCTATATTCAAGAAGAAGCGTTAGCTTATGAATTAGCGGCTAAATTCTATTTAGCTTTAGGGCGCCAGGAAATTGCTCGAACTTATATGACTAAGGCACACTATGGTTATATTTGCTGGGGAGCTATTGCCAAAGCTAAAGATTTAGAATCCAAATATTCACATATTCTTATTTTTTCAAAATCTGCCAAAAATACCACCAATTTAGAAGTTTTAGATTTGACGACAATTATAAAGTCTTCTCAAGCTATTACCAGCGAAATTATTTTAGAACGGTTACTAAAAAAATTAATGACTATAGTGATTGAAAATGCAGGCGCCCAAACAGGTTTTCTTATTTTGAAACAGCAAGAACAGTTATTTATCGAAGCCAAAGGTACTATAGATACTTCGGAGATAGTACTATACCAATCAGTACTAGTGGAAACTAGCCACCAGTTACCCAATTCTTTGATTAACTATGTAGTTAGAACAAAAGAGGACGTAATTTTAACGGATGCATCTTGCGAGGGAATATTTACTACAGATGCATATATTATTCAAAATCAATCCAAATCTGTGTTGTGTACGCCGATTATTTATCAGGGCGAGCTTTTTGGTGTACTTTACTTAGAGAATAATCTCGCTGTCGGCGCCTTCACATCAGAAAGATTAGAAATATTAAAAATTTTATCGTCTCAGGCAGCAATTTCGATTAAAAATGCTCAACTTTATCAAGACTGTCAACAAGAAATCTGTGAGCGTCAGCAGGCAGAAGAAGCATTACGCGAAAGTGAGAAAAGGTTAGCACAGTTTCTCGAAGCAGTACCTATAGGTATATTTACCATAGATTCGCAAGGGCAACCATATTATGCAAATCAAGCCGCACAAAAAATTTTAGGTAAAGGAATTGTTTCTAGTGCAACTTCTCAATTATCTGAGATTTACCAAGCTTACATGCGTGGAACAGAAAAGTACTACCCTGATGAGCAGGCGCCTATTACCAGAGCTTTGAATGGCGAAAGTACTGTAATTGATGATGTTGAACTTCATATAGCAGATAGAATTACTCCTTTGGAAGTTTCAGCAACACCTATTTTCGACAACAAAGGTAATATAATTTATGCAATCGCAGCTTTTCAAGACATAACACAGCGCAAGCAAGCAGAAGCAGAGCTTGCCCTGAAAAATATGGCATTGCAAGAAGTTACAGACGAATTAGCCAAGTATAACCGCAACTTAGAAGAGAAAGTTCAAGAGCGAACTAAAGAGTTAAGCCAAACATTAGAAATACTCAAAGCTACTCAATCTGAACTAGTTATAGTCAATCAAGAACTACAACGTCTCTCCAGAATAGATAAGTTAACTCAAATTGCCAACCGCTTGTATTTTGACGAATATTTGTTGCAAGAATGGAATCGCTTAGAGCTTGAGCAACAACCATTATCATTAATTATATGTGATGTTGATTATTTCAAAAAATACAACGATTTTTACGGTCATCAATCCGGCGACAACTGTTTGCAACAAGTCGCTCAAGCATTACTTTCTGTGGTAAAATCATCAACACATTTAGTAGCTCGTTATGGTGGAGAAGAGTTTGCCGTGATTATGCCATCAACAAATATGGAACAAGCAATCATCATCGCAGACGCAATTAAGCAAGCAATTAATCAAGCAAAATTACCTCATGATTGTTCAGATATTAGTCAATTTGTCACAATCAGTTTGGGAATAGCTACTGTAATTCCGAATAATAGCATCTCTCCAGCAAACTTAATTGCCATCGCAGACAAAGCACTCTATGAAGCAAAGCGACAAGGACGCGACCGTTATATACATGCATCATAAGGGACGGGCAAGGATGCCCATCCCACAAGATTTATCTCACAAGATTTATCCCACAAGATTTATCTCACAAGATTTATTCCACAAGATTTATCCCACAAGATTTATCCCACAAGATTTATCCTACAAGAGTTGTTTAAAGTCTTTTTTGTGCCTGAGCTAGAAGTTGTTGAGCTTCGGCGTAGGAAGTTGTTCCGGGTTTGACTGTTCTTAGTTGGTTGATGATATCATTAATTTCAGCTTTGAATTGCTGAGAATTAGACGGCGCCGATATAATTAACCTTTTTATATCTCGGTTTGCTGCTTCGAGTATTTGTTTTGCTTCACTTTCATAGCGTTGTCTGCTTTGAATAATTCCTAAGTTTGTTTGATATTGGGCTATTAGTTTTTGTGCTTCGACGTAACCCGCTTCTTTTACGCCTATATTTTTAAGTTGCTGAATTGCATTGTTCCATTGTTCGGCTATTTGTTCCCATTTTTCTGCCGGGTGCGGTGGGTTTTGCGATGTTTTTGCTGCTTCGATGGCATATTGTTTTGCTGCTTCGATGTAATTGTTGCTACCCGAGTTGTCTATTGTTCGGTATTTAACTTGTACTGATGCTAGTATTTGCTGTGCCTCAAGAAAACGAGGGTTCTCTCTGGGAATTTCATTAAGTCTGTTAATTGCCTGTTGCCATAATTCTGACGCAGTTTGCGGTTGTTTTGGTTGAATTTTTTGGGCTTCGATGTCAAACTGTTGTGCAGCAGCAATAAGTGTAGCTGTTTGAGCGTCTTCTAGTTCTTGTTTGTAAGCTTTGAGTTTTGCTTGAGCATCTTGTGCTGCTAATGTTTTTGCTGGAATTTGCTCGAATAAATTTATTGCACTTTTCCAAGCTTCAATAGCTTTTTCTTTTTCTCGGATACTTGTAGCTCTCTTATATTCTGATTTTGCGGTTAAAAGTAGTTGCTGTCCATCTTCTAGTGGTGTAAGGGCATTCTGGTTCTGAAACGCAACGGCTTGTAAACGTGCGGTTTTTTTACGCGCGGTTTCAAATTCATCGAAGGAGAATCTCCAAGCACAACCAAAGTAATTACAGTAAGCTTCTGGGTAACGATCTAATGACCAAACTGGTAATTTATCTAAATGTTTCTTTGCTTGTAGGACTTTTTCTCCACCTCTTTCTATATCAGCAGCGCTAGTAGGGTTATCTAATAGCTGTTCGGCTTGACCAAGTGAATCAACGGCGCCACGATAATTAAAGTCCATTTCCATATAACTTGGTATCAGTAAAATAGGCGCCGTTTTGGCAACTGATTTACGAATCATCGGGTTAGGTAAATTTACTAGCCATACAAACCCTGCACAGCTACCAATAAAAATTAAAAAGAATGTAACTTTTGTTAATATACCTGGTGGACGATTTGCTCTTATAGCTTGTTTGAGTACTTTTTCATTGAATTGTGGATATATATCAGAAAAAGTATCACGCAACTCATCTATGGTAATCATACCTTTTTCTAAACGCAGCTTTTCCAACCGCTTCATCACAATTAGCTTCTCAGTTTTTCCAATTGCGTCACTGGTAGCACAGCGTTCGACTTCATCCCTTAATATTTCAAACGCGCGCTTGTTTAATTTCGTCATGATGAACACCTTTTTATATATACCCCTCCTTAGTGTTCCCGTGGAAATAAGAAAATAAGAGAAGTATAAAAAAAATAAATTATTGACGCTTGACAACGCGGTAACAATTTATTTTATAGTTTAAGTGAATTCAACGTTAACAGTGGACGCGATATTTATTAATTAATTCTAATTGTAAACATGGCAACAAAATACAAGTAAAAACCGACGTGTAGAGACGCGTTCACGGAGTGTTCCGAAGGAAAATTTCGCGTCTCTACATTCGTGGAAATCACGCAAAATCGTGGTACTGAGGGGTCAAACCTACTATTCGCCAGCGGTATCCTTGAAGGAAAGGGGGTTAGGGGGATAGGTTTTACGTTGGTTTTTCCACATAACGTGAAAAGTCAAAAGCAACACAGCTTGTAAAAACCAGTGATGGACGACTTGTGTTAGCAAGTGCTGCCAAATTAACTTCTACAATTGATTCTGTTTGTGAAGGAAGTTAGTTGTTAGATATTTTTGGCGCCAACTCGCTTATTTAGTATTCTGGTTGAAAGGTGTCACTTCTCCTGCGTCATTAATCAACGTGATGGAACCTGGAGCTAAAGATTTGAGTATATTACTAATTCCAGTAATTAACGGCAGCAGATAATCTGGGCGCGTACTACAAGCATCTAAAACTATAATCCGCAATGTCAAACCATCAAGATTCTGTTGATACGGCAAGTTCTTATCCGCTGTCATAAACACATCAAAGGGATGTGATTGTGCTAAAGCTAAAAGCTCAAAGCTAAATGTGGGAAATCTTCCAAAAACTCAGATAAACCTGCTTCACCTTCAAGGTAATCAAAAAAGGTTTGTAATGGCACTCGCGTTCCAACAAACACCGGAGTTCCACTCATAATCTCTGGATCGGAGTGAATAATTTCTCGCTCACGCAAAAATGATTGAATGTCTATCGTACTAGTACTCATATCTAATGACATTTAGGAGTTTCATTTTTATTAGCTGGTAATTTACAGCCTAACGTAAAATTACGATTTATTGATAGCTACATAGATATGCCTCTATTTTACACATATTCTCATGACCCAAACCACAGTGACTTTTAGGATTACTCATCGGATATATAACTGAGGATAGTTACAAAACAGAGGAAATATTGCTAAAATTTGTAAAGAAAATTACAAAATCTTATATTAATTATAATGACAACAGCTTTAATTACTGGTGCTTCTGGCGGGATTGGTAAAGCTTTTGCCGAGGAACTCGCTGCTCGTAATAACAATTTAGTACTTGTCGCGCGCTCTGAAGAGAAGCTTCATCAGCTAGCATCAGAGTTGCAAGCTAAATATGATATTAAAGTTGATGTTATTGTCAAAGACTTGGCGGAAGTTGGTTCGACAGAGCATGTATTTGATTATACTAAAAGCAAAGGAATCACAATTGATACGTTAATCAACAATGCTGGCTTTGGAGACTATGGGGACTTTGCCGAGCGTGATGGTGAGCGGCAGGTACAAATGGTGCAATTAAATGTGCTAGCGCTAGTTGATTTAACACACAGGTATTTACCATTGATGCGAGAGCGACGTAGTGGCGACATTATCAACGTATCATCAATAGCTGCGTTTCAACCGATACCTTACATGTCAGTATATGCCGCGAGTAAGGCATTTGTATTAAGTTTTAGCGAGTCGCTATGGGCAGAAAATCGCGCGCTTGGTATACGTGTTCTGTGTGTATGTCCTGGTCCAATAGATACAAACTTTTTTATAGCGGCAAAATTTCCAGAAACAATTGCAGCAAAAAATACTAAAATCACTAAAGTTGATACTGTCGTTCGGGATACATTACAAGGTTTGGAAAAAGGAGAATCTGTAGTTGTCAGTGGTGGTTTAACTAGCCATTTGATACCAAAATTATCACGATTTGTTCCGCGTAGAACTTTGGTTAGTGTATTGGAGAAGCAGTTTAAAGTTTAAACACCTAACATTCACAAAACGAAGCGCTGTTACAATTGAAAGTCGGTGCGTGACGCTACAAGTCTATAGCTACGTTGATATTTTTTCGTAGCGTCACGCACCCTACGGCGCCTTTTTGAGGTTTTCTATTCCTTTGGTAACCCGTGCGGATTGAATTCTGTCTCCTTGTTTTATTTTGTCAACTACATCCATACCTTTGGTGACGTAGCCGAAAACTGCGTAATTACCATCAAGAAATGATAAGTCGGTCAAGGCAAAATAAAATTGTGATGATGCGGAGTTTGGTTCGTTGGAACGAGCCATTGCTACTGCACCACGTTTATGACGCAAAGTTGGCGGTTTTGAAATTTTGGCATCCTGTAAGGTTTGCCCATATATAGGCTGAGGTGCGCCTATGGGTTTAATTTCTAAAGGTACGTAACGAGTTGTTCCAGTTGCTGGGTCTGTCCAAGAACCTGTACCTAGTTGTTCTGCTGGAAATTTGGGGTCTTTACTTTGAGGGTCGCCACCTTGCGCTACAAATGGCTCTGGTTGTTTGACAACGCGGTGAAATACCAATCCATCATAAACTTTTCTCTGTACCAAGTCTACAAAGTTACCTGCGCTAATTGGAGCATTAGTACCATCCACTTCAATTGTGATGGGTTTGTTATTAATTGTAATAACTACAGTTGCTTTACCTACTAGTCGGGGTAGGTTTTTTAGTGCAGATGCTGGTGGCGCCTGAGCTATTTGCTGCTTATTGATGTTACCTGCTGTGACTGGTTGCTGAGTTACGCTGTATGTTGTCAGGGAAAGAGTAATTATAGCCGCAATGCTGGCAACTTGGATGATGTTGGTCATTTATTTGTTATTTTTTAGTTGTAGGGTGGGCAGTGCCCACCCTACATTGTTATACATATCTTGTTAACTGTACGCGGTATCTGTCTTTTTTGGTGACAGCAATTTCACCCACTTCTAGGCGCCCTTTGCCGCGTATAGAAACCATATCACCTGTTTTGAGTTGCGAAGAAGCACTAGTAGTTTCTTTCCAATTGACGCGAACGTCACCTGCATCAATAAATTCGACCATTTTGCTGCGTGACATTCCAAACCCTGCGGATGCGACTGCATCGAGTCGCAACGAAGCTTCGACCGTTGTTAGCTCTTTTTTCTTAGGTTCACGAATTTTCAGAGCGCTCAATTCGATACGTCTTGTTGTAACTGGTACTGAACGTACTTGCTTAAGGTGTGTCTCTAAATATTCTGCTAACTCAGGTACTACAATCACCTGGGCGCCACGTTCACCTAAAACAATAACATCGCCCGTTTTGTCGCGTATAATACCACAACCAAGCATGGCACCCAGGAAATCACGGTGTGTTGCAGTATCAAATAGAAAATTACCCGCAATATCAAGCGCAACTAGTTCTACTTGCGACTCGTCTAAGGGAAGTTCGGAACGCGCGATAGCAACTCTAGTACGTTCTGCTTGTGGATATCCACCCCACGCAATTAGATGAATTTCTGTAAGACGACCAAAAGATCTTTGAACTTCTGCCAACTCCGGAGGTGAGAGAAAATCTGTCATTACAACTTCCCAAGTTTTGATCGCTTGCTCCGCTTGGTCGATGACGCGCGCAACTTCGTCTCTATTTTCAACACCCTTTAAAAGTTCTTCTCGTGGCAGCATGTGAATAATTAGTGATATATCAATAGCTATTTCTTGATTCTAACGTCAATTCCCATCCATACACCTCTAATCCAGGCGCCGAAGGGACTTCCACCGTTGCTTTATTTTCCATTCCTAATTTTTCCACAATCCGAATCGAGGCAATATTATCTTTGGGAGTATGGGCGATGATTTTCTTGGCTTCTAATTGCGTAAATGCAAAATCTACCAGTGCTTGTACTGCTTCGGTAGCATAACCTCTATTACGATAAGCCGGTAAAACTTCGTAACCAATTTCTAATGTCTCACTGCCTTCCAACTTTCCCCCAAAACCTAAATCCCCAATTAAAGTAGAATCATCAGTGCGAATTATCAACCAAACTCCATACCCTAATTGCGCGGGTTCTGCCTTCAGTATCTCAATATACTTCGGTAAAAATGCTTGAACTTCTGTATTGTACCAATCATCTGGTACATACGCAGTTAAAAGTTTTTCTAGCAGTGGTTTATTTTTGGCTAGAGTAGCTTGAGCTACTTCCAATGAACAAGGAAGTAACTCAAGACGCTGTGTATCAATATATAAAATTTGTTCCATCTAGTTAGTAAACGTTTGATGTGTCAGCATAACCCTGAATATTTTCTGGGTCAAACCGACGTAATATGCGAGTTGCTTCGCGAGTTAGGTTTTCTTGACCTTGAACTACTATTAAGTATTTACCCGCATCAAGACGATTACGATAAGGCAAAGCATCACCACTACCAATAACCAGACCTACTCCACCTCCAACAAAGATACTACCTAGCGCTCCACTTGCAGCACCTAGTAGTCCTCCAATAACTTGATTACCAATCTTACCAGCCCACGGAAAGGTGTCTAAACCAGTTATTGAATTAAATGCAAGTCCAGCAAAAAAGCCGAATGGTACTAACCATACCGCCATAAATTTCGCTTGCTTACCTGCTTCTTCTTTCGGGTCAATCAAGCCAAACTCATCGGCACTTTTATACCCCTTACCTAGGATAGTACTATTTATACCCCCTTTTTCTAATTCTAAGTAAGCAGCTTCGGCTTGGATGCGGTCTGGTAGTACAGCAACAAGGTAATTCATTGATTATCAAATTTTTTTTGTAATTAGATTTGCTTCCATTTATTAGGTTAGCAGCCTCAGAAACATTAATATGAGTGCTACACATTAATGCTTACGAACAAAAACACTTATTACTTCAAATCAAAGACAAAAGCGGTATGACTTCACTTTAATGAAGAGTCAAACGGTTCGCAAAAATTATCAATGCCTTGCTTGATAACATACATCAGAACAGGCGCCGCCAAAATGCTGGGGAATGTGGGCATCGTTCTAATATGGTCAATCATCTCCTTGATAGAGTCATTTTTGAGCGAGGTGCGAAATTCTTGCTGGCAAATCACAGCACGCCATTTACGAGCTAATGCGTCCAACCATTCGGAGTTCGCGCGTTCAGGTTGTTGCCCAACGCGAATGGCAAGTGTCATTGCAGCGTCTTCTAAATCTCCCTCACAGTCTTCGATGGTATCGAGTGCTTTTAAGGCAAGGGAATCTTCTGCAAGTTGCGAGCGAAATTGTGCAATTTCTTTTGATGTAACTGTTGTCATTTCGATTTTATATGAGCAAAGTGGTTAATCCACTGCAAGCGCGATGTGATTACTCGTTTTGCTATTGTAAATTTTTCTGCCAACTTTTTCACAACAGCAACAAAATTAACGTAGAGACGTTACATGTAACGTCTCTACGTATTGTTTTATTTAGTTATTGTTTTATTGACGTGGACTCCTGGTGGTGACGGCACGCTGTATTGCCGCCAAAGCGCGGTTGTAACTTAAAATTGCAGTTACTCTGTTTCCTTCTGACTGCGTAAGTCGGTTTTGAGCATTAATTACATCAGTTTGCGTCCCAACTCCCGCTTGGAAGCGCAAGCGTGCTAGTCGCAGTGCCTCAGTTGCCTGGTTAAGAGCAACATTGGCAGTTTGAACGTTTTGTAAGTTCGACCCTAACTGTAAAAACGCCTGTTCGACTTGAAATCGAATTTGATTGCGTTGTTCAGCAAATTGTGTTTCTGCAATACTAATAGCTTTACTAGCTTGTGATGCACGCGCACGTGCGGCGCCACCTTCATATAAGTTAAGACTAGCTTGCACTCCTACAGAATAGCCATCAACAACAGGAATTTGGTCTTGGAACTGGTCGAGTAAGTTGTATTGAGCAACTAAACTAATTTGTGGACCAAGTGTGGAAAGTGCCTGTCGTCTTTGCTGTTCGCCAATACTGCGTTGAGCAAGTTGCTGTTGCAGTTCCGGCCGATTTTGCAGTGCTAAGATAATACTTTGATCGAGTGTTTGGTTCCATAAACCAGCAATTGCTACAGGGTCAGCAGCACTCAAATTTACTGGTTGCGGTATATTTAGTGTTGCCTTTAACTGTCGTTGTGCAATTTGCTGCTGTGATATCGAATTTGTCAGTTGTTGCTGCGAATTCGCCAAGTCTACCTGGAATTGTAGTACATCGAAACGAGTTCCAACTCCAGCCCGCTCCAGTGCTTGTGCATCGCGTAAGGAAGCCTGTGCATTCACAACTGCCTCCCTATTAATTCGCACACTTTCGTCCGCTTGTTGCAAGTCGTAATACTGGGTTGTAACGTTAAGGCGAATGGTTTCAGACTGGACTTCAAGGTTGAGTTCGTCAAACCTTAGCTGTTCTTCAGCTTGACGGATGGTAGCTTGGCGCCTTCCCGATGTGTAAAGATCGTAACTTAGTTGGGCGTTGCCCGAAAGCCCCGTACTTTCTTCGGCGCCTGGTATTTGATTAGCCAAAGCTGGGTTTCGCCTAATTTGCGCTTCCGAACTCAACTTGTCTCCTGCCGAACGCGAACGAGTTATAGTCGCATTCAAGCCCAACGTTGGCAGTAATGCGGCCTGCGCCTCCCTAACAGCAGCTTGACTTCGCTCAACTGTAAGTATTTGTACTTGTAACTGATTACTATTACGACGCGCGGTTTCTAGTGCTTGGTTTAATGTAATCGGTTGCGTTCCCCTAATTTCCACTTCTCCAGGTTTGGTCGGAAATTGCAATGGATTAGGGTTAGAGTTGAGACCAGGAATTTGCACTTCGCTTGCGGGAACCTTACCTGGTTGTACCGTTGCTGGTTGTCTTTTTTGCTGCCCACTACGATTTTGTGCTATCAACTCTGCTTCTTTCTGCAGTGGTACTGGTTTTAAAGAAGAGGCACCTGCTTTACTTGGTGGAAGTTGAGCAATAGTTAAAGTTGGAGTCGCGATGGTTTTCTTTGTGACTGGCAAGTTTGTTACAGATGGAGACAAGTTAACTTTGTTTAAGTTATCTGTTGGCTCGCTACTGTTTTCATTGGCGCCGATGTCAAAATTTGTAAAACCAAAATCTGTAAAACCAAAATTTGTAAAACTTAATGAATGACTTTCTTCCCCATACAAACCCACTAATGCCAATAATACATTTGCATCTACGGGTTTTTCAGGCGTATGAGTTTGATTTTTGATTGCCGATACCAAGTCTTTGGGACTCGAAGCGATAAAACTTCCAGATACTGCGCTGCTCGGATTAGAGACAGCACGCACATCATGTTCAAATTGAAATAGCACCTGTTGATTAATAGTTTTTGTAGCAAAGGTATTATTAAATACAATTTGCTGTGGCAAATCGTTTAGTTTGGATACATAAATCGAATCTAAAGCAAGAGTAGGAGATACAACCAATTGGGGTTCACTTACTTTTACAGTGTCAGCCAAACTTGGATAGGAAGTCAACACAAACAGTGTTACTCCCGGTAAAAAGCAGAAAAATAGTTGCTGTCCGTTCACCGCGTTCCTCACACAAAACATAAGGCGATTTAACCCTTTTGGGTTTGTCGATTGGGCAATCGATATTTGGCGAGAGCCAACCGACTTTACCGTTTCTTACGCATAGAATATAACATGATACTGGCTTAAGTATCAGGATTTTCTTTAGGTTGAAAGCCTCTAACGATGCGCGATAATTCTGCCTTTTCATCCGAGACAACCTTAGATGGAGAACCGCTAACAATTCTTTCGTAATTGCGGAAAGAATCTTTAATATCTGGACCATCCGCAGTGATGTTGTATTCACGAATACCTTTATCGTGCCATGAACCGCGCATTTTAAATACATTAATCGCGCGCGCCATTTCACCGCGAATTTCAACATACTGCAACATTAATATTGTGTCGGTAATCGTTGAAATATGTGAGTCTGTAATCGAATGCGACCCCATAAATTGGTCTGTTGTGTTGGTGAAAAACCCTGTAATTTCTTCTTGCTTGGCGTAACCTGTTACACCAATTACAAACTGTCGGAAAGTATTATTGGTAACACCGCGCGCTAGTGCCGATAGAGAGTCGATAGCAATCCGCGCTGGTTTAAATTCTGCAATTTCTGATTTTATTATTTGTAAATGGTCTTCCAAACCAGTTGATTCGGGGTAAGTGCAAATAATTTTCAATAACCCTTGACGCTCTAATTCTTCAAAGTCAATCCCCCACGAAGAAGCATTCCTCGACAACTGCGCTCGTGACTCTTCATAAGCGAATAGTATCGCGCGCTCGCCTTTATTACACGCTTCTTGAATAAATTGGCTGACTAGTAGCGTTTTACCAGTACCAGTGGCGCCAGTTGCCAAAATAATCGAATCCTTGAAGAACCCACCACCACACATGTCATCTAAAGTTTTGACACCAGAAGAAACGCGAACGTTGGAAGAACGCTGCGTCAAACGCATTGCTCCCAGAGGGAAAATATTTACACCGTCATTAGTGATAGTAAAAGGGAACTCCCCTTTCATATGCGTAGTTCCACGCAGCTTAAGAATTTCTATTGTACGTCGGCGCCGCTCACCTTCCAAAACATTACGGACAATTACTACATTATCAGAAACAAACTCCTCTACACCAAACGAAGCAACAGGCCCGTACTCCTCACCACGTTCAGTTGTAATAATAGTTGTTACATTCAGCAGTTTCAAACGCGCGACCAAGCGGAAAATTTCACGCCGAACAACCCCAACTGCTTCATACTGTTGAAAAACTGCGGTAATTGAGTCGATCGAAACTCTACGTGCTTTATACTTACGAATAGCATACTGCAAACGCTCAATCAGCGCGCTCAAATCAAAATTACCAACGATATCTTGACCTTCAGGGTCAGGTGATGCATCAAGTATAAACAGTTTCCCTTCTTCGATTAAACGCTGTAAATCCCAACCAAATATATAAGCATTTTTTATAATATCACTCGGCGATTCTTCAAAAGTTACAAATACACCTGGCTCGTTGAAGAAATGAATACCGTTGAAAAGAAACTGGAGAGAGAATAATGTCTTGCCAGTTCCAGATGTGCCGCTAAAAAGAGTAGTTCTACCAACAGGCAAGCCACCATGACTCACATCGTCAAAACCCTCTATCATCGTGCGTATTTTTTCTACACCTCCACCTCTCGGTGTTTTATTTTGCCCTGGCAGGTCGTTTTCACTCATTTTCTAGAACTTTCATTAAATATTTTCATCTAGGTATTTATCTGGTATTGTAATTATATTGTATGCTTTTGTAAATATTAATTACTTTTAACTTGCTATTCTTCGACTAAGAAATCCTCTTCTTGTAGTTCTTCATAAAGTAAATCTAATCCAATTAATACACGTTCACGGTCTGATAAATCGCCGATTATTTTACGAACTGGGGGCGGTAAAATTTTTGATAAAGTTGGTGTGGCTAGTATTTTATCTTCTTCTGCTAGTTGAGGGTTCTTCAGTACATCGATCACTTTCAAGGCGTATACACCCTGAAACTCTTGCTCCAAAATGTTTTTGAGCGTTTTCAGTGCCCTTACTGAATTTGGTGTGTTCCCTGCTACATAAAGCTTCAGAACATAAGTTTTTCTTAATTTACTCATATTGGTATGCATACAAGCTGCATATGTTCAGGATATTGATGGCGAGAGCTAACCGTGTACTTTTGAAACAGAATTTCGATACACCTCACACAGATGAGCAAGAATGTCGATTAACGTCAAGCGGTAATCAAGCAGTGTTTCATCGCTCCGCCCCTCTAATTTTAACTGTTTGGAAAACTCGTCAATCAGTTCCATATGCATTTCTATAATTTGCGGCACAGGAATATTAGCACAAAACAGCGCGTCAATGAATTTGTCAATCAACTCTGGCAATGTTTCGTCTTGGGTGAAATAATTTATGAGAATCAGTTGGTACTCGGATTTTAATCGCTGTAGCACTGCCTGTTGGTCAGCTGTCATCATGTGGAATATTTCTTTATTTTCGTGATTTGTTCACACAACCGTGCTGGCATCAACCCGATAGCATCTATCTGAAGACAGAAACTTCATATTTTTTTGGCTGAACAGAGGCGCCGTGCTACTGCTGGCTTGGGTTAAAAATCTTGTTGCCTGATAACATGTAGTTAATCGAGTCGAGTCGTAATGGGCGGTTATCAATACAGGATGGTAACAGTTTGATCTAAAATCTGTAATATTACTTTGCAATTGAAGTAGTTGATAAGATATTTGAATAAACATAAAAAATTGTCTCATTCTAAATCATTATAATTCCTAAAGGTTTATTCGCATTGTTTTAGGGTCATAATTGTCATATCAGTCTTTACTGGGAGTTTGGATACGCAAGCAGAATTTTTACGCCTTTGTCTTGCGGGCGCTTTGGTTGCATCAAGAGTCAGATAGTTTCCCCCAACTAGTCATGCTCGCAAAAGCTGACTATCGGGCATCAAATGTTAAGGCTAAATTAATTTATCCTATAGTTTATCCAAGCTGAAGAAAGGATTTTCAACAAGTTTTACTGTTTTTTAGATCACACCACTTCCATTCTGCTGTCTGACAAACTGGTGTAAGAGCAATAGTAGTAGCTTGCGGAACAATACGGGACAAGAGCGAAAACAATGTCAATGCTAGAATATCCGCTTGATGAATTTATCATATCCGTGCCCATCTGCTCGCAAACGACAACCTTAGCAGATGTGCTGCTAAAGTTTGAGCTTGAAAACTGCGACCGTCTAGTCGTTGTTTCCGAACTCGAATGCCCTATTGGTATACTAAATTTGTCGCACTTGTTACCGCAACTCCTATCGGCAACACAAGCTCAAAAAGTCAATAATTCCCAAAAACAACTTTTCAGCTTCGGTGCCAATATAATAAAACCAACACGTTGCGTATCAGTAGAAACAAAGATAGAGGAATTATCTCAAGTTTTATATTCTGTCAGCAGTAGCGACGAGCTAGTAGTAACAGATAGAAATGAGAAATATTTGGGATTGCTTGATAGTACTCGTTTGCTCAAGCATTTAAACAAACTCATGCTGAGTGTTAGTAATGATAATAATATAAAATCAGCGAAAAGAAGCTCTAAAAGCCGTAATTCTAAGAAAAACCAGGTAAAACCAGTTTCAGAAGCTCTAAATAGTGAATTCCAACATAAAATTCCACAATATCAATCTTTAGTGCAGTTAATCGAACGTTTACCGTGGCCATTAATGCTACAAACGAGTAGTGGTGATGTTGTAGCGCAAAACCCTGCATGGTGGCAGCAGTTAGGAGTACTAAAAGACCCTGAAGGAGTGCGGGAAGAGGTTGAGACTATTTTATCTGCCTCGGTTTTTGGGTCAAACTCAAATTCCACAGAGCGCGCGAACATCAAAGGTAGTGGAAATACCAATAAAAAACCAGTTTCAAACAAAAAACATGGCGCCCTCAAAAACAGTCGGTGTGTTCTGGATAACCAGTTAGGAACTTGCACTTGTGTAGTTGAGGTACAAAGTGGACAGGAACGAGTATGGCAGTTTGCAAAAATTCCTCTCGATAGTCCAGAAATAAACGTACTCGAACAAGTTACTGCTGCTCAAAAAGGTTCTAATATACAGACACGAGAGCAGTTTGTTAATGTGTCAGATACAAATGCGTCAGATATAGGGCTTCCAAGTTTTGATGATTTTGTTTCTTCAAGACAAGTTGCTTCACTACTTAATAACTCGGAATTCAAGTCGATAGCAAGTTATAGCAGTAATTTATGGTTAATGCTGGCAACGGATGTCACAGAACAGCAACAGCTTAGTAAAGAGTTGGCGGCAAAAAACGCGGATTTAATACAAATGAACCGTTTAAAAGACGAGTTTTTGGCTTGTATTAGCCATGAACTCAAAACGCCATTAACTGCTGTTTTGGGGTTGTCACGGCTATTAATAGACCAGCAACTAGGAGAATTGAACGAGCGACAAGCGCGTTATGCTGGACTTATCCATCAAAGTGGGCGCCACTTAATGAGTGTGGTCAATGACATTCTTGACTTGACCAGGATGGAAACCGGGCAAATGGAGTTGTTATTAGGTACAGCAAAAATTAAAGCCGTATGTGAAATGGCTTTAAGTGAAAGTAAAACAATCCATGCTTCTAGTAGTAAAGTACAATCAGATAAAACTCACGAATTCATCTTAACTATCGAATCTGGCTTAGATGAGATTGTTGCTGATGAACAGCGGTTACGGCAAATGCTCGTTCACTTACTTTCCAATGCTTTTAAATTTACCGAAGGTGGTGGTAAAGTTGGTTTACGTGTTAATCGCTGGGAAGGTTGGATTGCTTTTACTGTGTGGGATACAGGAATTGGCATACCAGAACATCAACAACATCTGATATTTCAAAAATTTCAACAGCTAGAAAATCCGTTGACTCGGCAGTTTGAAGGGACAGGTTTAGGACTGGTATTGACTCGTGCTTTAGCAAGACTCCACGGTGGCGATGTGAGTTTTTTGTCACGGGAAGGTAAGGGAAGTCAGTTTACTTTATTGCTTCCTCCCAGTCCTCCTAAAGCTGGTTATACAGAAAACTCTCTTGACCCTCATGGGCGCCGAGAGTTAGCGACAGAAACATTACAGCGAGATAAGTTAGGTAGTCCAATGCACTCAGGCTACGGACGACAGTCATTTTTAGATGGTGTTCCATCTGCTTTAAACAGCTTTGAAGCAATTAATAGTGCTATGGGGCGCCATGATTCCTCACAAAGGTTAATATTAGTAGTTGAAGCAGTAGGTAGATATATAGAGTCATTGACAGAACACCTAACTGGAATGGGGTATCGTGTTGCAATTGCCCGTTCTGGATGCGAAGCTGTGGAAAAAGCACGAAGATTACAGCCCAAAGCCATATTTTTGAACCCACTGCTACCGCTATTATCAGGTTGGGACGTACTTACTTTACTAAAATCAGAAGAAGCAACACGTCATATTCCTGTAATTGTGACGGCAACTGTTGCTGAGAAAGAACAAGCTTTTGCAAACCGTGCGGATGGTTTTTTACGCTTACCCGTACAACATCAAATGCTTTTGCCATTACTCGACAGTTTATCTGTGACACCGGAAGTCAAGAAGCATGTTGAGGAAAGTACAGAGATTATTAACAATACACCACTACGAATCTTGCGACTTGCAAATCCTGATGTTGTGAGTAACCAACCGTTGTTGAACGACCATCGCGTTATCGAAGTAGATGATATTGAGCAGGCAGAATTTTTAGCGCGAGTTTGGCAGTTTGATGTCATGTTGTTAGATGCTCCGACTGAGGCAGCCAAAAAATATCTCGAAGGTTTGAGTCAGCATCCAAGATTGGCAATTATACCCTTAGTAACATGCAGTGTGGAAGTTTCTCAAATCGCTTCGCAAATTACAGGACTTTTAGTTTTTCCTTGTTTAACACCATTAGGTAACGAAGCAACTTGTAATCCTGTTTATAATTTGAACACGTTGCTTTCAGTCTTACAAATAGCTGCAGGAATATCTTGCCCACCTAATATATTAGTAGTTGATTTAGCGATATTGCCAGATTTACCTGAGACGCGCAACACGCATTTACGTAATCATCGTGTCGAGAAGGTAAATATTAGCGATAATACAGGCGAAAATAAAAGTCAAGGTATCTCAAAATCGACTGTCGCGCGTGGTTCGGAATGGATGCAGGCTTTAATTCAGTACTTACAAACGGGTGGTTTTAAAGCAGGTTCATGTCGTTCATGGTCAGAATTATTACAACAAATTCGTCATCGCAGTATCGATTTATTATTGATTTGCTTAGAGGAGTCGGCGCCAGAAAAACAGGTAATTTCCAGTTTACAAACGCTGGAAAAACTACCTTTTAATTTACCTCCAATGTTGATTCTTGACCGACGTTTGAATGTCACCGAGAATCAAAGTTTATTACCAGTAAAAGCAACTGCTAAAACTTTACCTCGTTCTATTTCGATGGAAGATTTACTAAATGAAATCCATGACATATTAAAATAATCGCATTTATTAACCCTTCTTCAAAGGCACTCTTACCAACTGATAGGCGCCGCTATTACCTAAAATTTGATAGTCTGTTGGCTGTAAACCAATTTCTAAGACTTTTTTCGGCTCTGTCAAAATTAGTACTGATGGAGAACCTGTCTTAGAAACTAGGTTTTGAATGTATTCGTTTGCAGCTTGATTTGTCCTGATATAATTTACATGGCGCCGAGTGTAAAACGCTACGGTTGGTTTTTTAAAACCAATCATAATTAATTCTTCTTGGGGTCGGATGTTTTGAACTGCAACAGCGGACAGGTTGCGTAAAGGTAACTGCCGTGTACCATCCATAAGAAAAAGTGCTGGTGTTAAAACGAACAGTATAAATAGAGCAAATGCAGTTATATTAGCTCCCATCAAGGCAACCCAGTTTTTTCTAATCAGTAAAAACGCTAGCACAACTGCACAAACCAGCCAAATGATACCACCATACACTGTAATATTAGACTGCTGTAGTATTTGAGGAAAAGTTGGTGCAGCAGGGTCATAACCGAGTAATTTAGGAAGATAGAACAAGGCAACAGAGCAAGCGGATACAAAAACAACATTTACCCAACCGCTTAAACGAAACCCAGGAGTTGGAGATTTGGTAATTACATCAGCCCACAGTAATCCAACGAGTATAGCAGCAGCAGGCATTAAAGGTAAAACGTAGCTAGGAAGTTTTGTGACGGCAATAGTAAAAAAGCTAAACACTGCTAAAAACCAGATGAACGCAAACAAACTAAGTTGCTCAACTCTAGTTTTGGCGCGCCAATTTTCCCGTTGCCAGAACTTTAAGTTTAACATCGCGCTGGGTAGGTAAACTGAATATGGAGCAAAACCAAGCAGTACAACTATAAAATAGAAAAACCAAGGCGCCTGGTGACCGTTTACAACCTCAGTAAAGCGTTCGACGTTGTGGTAGCCAAAAAATGAATTTATATAATTAGAACCATTGCGCCAGATAACAAGCATATACCAAGGCGCCGACAAACCGAAAATAATTAGTAAGCCAGGAATAAGACGTATTTCCCGTAGCACTTCGACAAATTTACCAAGATAAAATAAAAAAGCTGCAATAACCAAACCTGGTAAAACTATACCTATTGGTCCCTTAGTCAAAATGGCGCCAGCAACTAAAACATAAAATGCAAAATACCAACCTCCACTTTTTTCCCCTTCCCCGTGTTTTGCATAGCCAAGAAAAAAGCAAAGTAGCGACGAAGCGATACAGCCAGTAAGCAACATATCAGACACACCTGTTCTACCCCAAACTAGCATAGAAGCATTAAAAGCCATCATTGCTGTAGCTAAAGAAGGTATTAACCATCGACGAGTTGCAAGTGTAACACTTTCAAGTGCATCTCGCTTGAGAAAATACCACTGCAAAGTATAAAAAGATAAACCTATTGTTGCCGTAGCCGCAGCAGCACTAGGAATACGCACAGCCCACTCATTTACACCTATAATTAGATATCCAATAGCTTGAAACCAATAAACTAAAGCAGGCTTATCAAATCGGGTTTCATCATTGAAAAATGGCGTTATCCAATCATTACGCACTAGCATTTGACGTGAAGCTTCAGCAAACAGAGGTTCAGTTTCGTCTATTAAACCGATACTACCCAAATGCCAGAAAAAAGCTATACCACAGATCAAAACTACCCATAACACAGAACAAGTCACAGCAAGGGCTGGACGTTTATTAATATCTTTGCACCAGTCGTCTAAAGCACGATTAATCATTATTCAATAGTCAGGAGTCTATAATTGATTTAGTAACTAATTGCTAATAGTCAGTATTCATACCTTATAAGTCAATAGTCGTACAATACCTAATATTAGTTGCCTTTTCCCACCTCTTTCCCAATTGAATCATTAACCATGAAGTTATATAATATCTAATTGTTGAGTAAATTTATTGCAAGCGAGGAATAAAATACTTTGGTTTAAACCAATTTAAAAACTCTCTTCTCTGTGCCCTCTGTGTCTCTGTGGTAAAATAATATTACCTGCATTTATGACTGCACAGGCGAGACGCCTATGCTACAAGTTATTAAAAAATTAATTTAAATTCGTCGAATTTGATTACTTCGCTATCCGGCTTACGGGTATCAAATCTATAACTACTAACTGTACCTGTTTCGGTATCAAAAATACTGAATACAGTGATTTCATTACTTGAAATATAAGGAATTTTGGCGCCATCTTCACTTAATATGGGCGCCAGTGTAGGTATAACTGGTTCTAAGCCGTTGGGGTCGCCTATATCAATATAATCATCGCTACCTATTACAGGTACATTACCACGTTTGCGACTTCCATAGGCGGCGCCGTAAGAATTGCCGACATTAGAAGTTTCGATAAAATGCATTCCTGATGCACTAGTAAAACGGTTCCACAAATGGGAATGTCCAAAAAACACAAGTTGTACTTTTGCTGCTTCGAGTAACGGTACTACATCACGCATCAAATAATCTGCGTTTTTAGGATATTCATATCGCACATCTTTGATATTACCATTGTCATCATGTTCGATAACTTGTACCGGGTCGGTGTAAGCTGGAACAATATTATCACCGAGTGTATGGGGTGGATGGTGCAGCATAACTACTTTATATTTAGCCTGTTGAAATTCTAAGCTGTTTAATTCTGCTTCCAACCAGTTATACTGTGTACTTCCTTTTGCTATGGGTTCATAAATAATTTGCCCGTAACCCCAATTTTCTGGGTTTTCTAAATCATTTGTTGGTTCTCCATACTTACCTTTGTGTCCATCTTCGGTTGTTACAAACCGCCACATATTTGTAGCATACAGTACTACTAAACGTATATCACCAAAGGTGGTAGCGTAATAAGTTTTGCCTCCTGTCTCGCTTTGGGGTAAAGTAAAAATTTCTTCGTATGTATCGGTGTTGAAGGAATTATCTTTTAAATATTCCTCTCCATATAACTTACGCGCGATATCACGAGGGATAGTATCGTCAAATTCTTTGTTTATACTATCTTCCCGCGCGAACCGTCCCATTAATTCATGATTTCCAATACAGGTAAACATTGGTGCATGTTGTATAATTTGCCCACCCGTATAATTTACTTTTACTCCATCCCAATTCATTTCATAATTACCGCGTCCTTGTAAACAAGGGAAAAAAGCATTACCTCGGTTATCATCAAACCATTCGCTCGCGCGGTCAGGTATGTTAACTAAATCACCTGCAAACCAAACTGCATCAACTTTTCCAATTGTTTCTGTAACTTTTTGTAAATTTGCCGCCACCATTGGTTTGATTTGATGGTCAGATGTAAGGAGAATTTTTAATGAGGTATTGGGAAGTGGGAGAGGCGCCAAACTAAACACTTCACTAGTTACAGTGGCGCCATTATCAGTACTTGTAACGCGATAATTAACTCGTACACCTGGAGTTAAGTTTGTAATTTCGGCTTCGTGGCGCCAGATATCACGGGTAATGGGTTGAAAGTATGTTGGGACAACTTGTGAGTGTTGGTCTTCGCGCGTGCGACTAAGTTTTGTTGTGGTGGCGCCAGTACTGAGATGAAGATTTTCGCCGTAGTTAACTGTATGTTGTGAACCTGCAAACTCGGTAAACCAAACAACACGCACTCCTGTAGCTGTTGGAAGTTGTAGGAAGGGGTCTGTTAGTAGCTTTAAGGTAGATGACATATATTTATATAGTATATATTTTTACCACAGAGACACAGAGAACACAGAGTAGAGACACGTTTAGTCGTGACTTTACAAAGAGTTTTAGAAATTTTACTTTAGCAACAAGCCAAATAAATCTCCTACTGTTAATTTAAATTCGCTCGCAAAAGTCGGTACGGGTAATTGCTGTTGAGGTTCATCAAAT
>NZ_JBXXZH010000150.1:0-23339 GCF_059640475.1 Calothrix sp. CBUCES-K 9914 | reverse complement strand
TAACAAGCGTTTTTACTGCACTAATCCAACTAAAATCTCGGCTTGATAAAAGTTTTAATGTTAGGAGAGGTTATGAAATCATTTGTACGCTGGGGCACAACATTAGGTTTCGTCGGAAGTACTGTACTAGCAACAGTATTAAGTGGAAATATCCCAGCAATAGCGTTAACAGAGCAACAAATCAAAGAAAAATTGGATGCAGTTCCAGTTTGGATGATTACCAACCCTCAAGGTTTACCACTTAGTCGTCAGCTACCAGCAGCGAATAATGCCGCAAAAAAAGAGGGTGGTTCAGTAACGGGAGTTTACATGAGCAAGGCAGAAGCTCAAGCTTTCATCAAGGAACTACAAGGAGTTAAAAATACTGACCCGAAAATGGCAGAAATGCTCAAAACCTTGCAGGCAACAGCAGTACCTTTAGGTAGCATTTACCAGCAGTTGCAGCAAACCAAAAACCAAGCTGAACGCTTACAGTTCGCTTTTAAACCAGTTGAGCAAGAGATAAAAGGAGCTATGGACTTGCTGCGTTCAAGCGGTCAAGATGTCAAGCAGTTTAGAAGTGTACCTGTGTTTATGGTACGGTTTGCTGCCGATAAAGGATACGTTCCCATTCAATTAGGTACAGACAAGAAAGAGTATTTCCCATTGTTCATGAGCAAACAGGATGCTTTAGCTTTATTAAATCAAGTCAAACCAAAGTTCCCAAAAGCTGACATCCAAGTGGTTGATGTTGATGGTGTACTTAAGACAATGCAAGATAAAAACGATAAGTGGCTTGAGCAAGTGGTATTCTTCCCATCTCCAGAAGCACGAGAATACATTCGCAATTTAGCTACTAATAACCCACAGCAAAAACCTGCGGTGCCAACGAATAATCAACAGGTTCCTAAGAAGAAGTAGGATACGTGCCTTATGTCCAACTCCAATCTATCTAAATTTCCATACTCAATATCTGGTTCACAACTAATGCAGTGGCGTTCCAAGGCAATGGCAGACGCGCTCAAATCTAACATTGATGTAGCAGAAGTTGATTGGTTACTTAGAGAGATTACGGAGTTGGATGGTTTGGCATTACGTTTGGGGTCATATCAAGATTCTCAAATCAAAGCCAAGCTCAATAGTCAGGATTTAGATGCGTTATGGCGCCGACGCATCGATTCACGTTTGCCTGTACAGTATATTGCTTCATCAACTCCCTGGCGCCAATTCGAGCTATCTGTTTCGCCTGCGGTTTTAATCCCAAGACCGGAAACTGAGTATTTAATCGACTTGGCTATTGCAGCAACAAAATCTAATAGCATTCTTAGACAGGGAAATTGGGCTGATTTAGGAACCGGAAGCGGCGCCATTGCAATTGGACTTGCTTCAAGTTTTGAGCAAGCTACTGTTCATGCTGTTGATATTAGTCCCGAAGCTCTTAAAATTGCTGAACTTAATGCCCGTGATTTAGGCTATTTAGAACGAATCAAATTTTATCAAGGTAGTTGGTGGCAACCGTTGACACACCTGAAGGGTCAATTTAGCGGCATGGTTTCCAATCCACCGTATATTCCTACAAGTACTGTGCTAACCTTAGAACCAGAAGTTGTCAATCATGAACCACACCTAGCACTAGATGGTGGTTTTGACGGTTTAGAGTCTATTCGCCAACTTATTGAAATATCTCCAGAGTACCTGCAACCACAGGGAGTCTGGTTAATTGAGATGATGTCAGGGCAGGCAGATGCCGTTAGTACACTTTTACACAATCATGGTAGTTACAGCAACATAGAAATTCATACTGATTTTGCAGGTATTGAACGATTTGCTGTTGCCTACAATAAGTTATAACTTTCAACTTAATAAAAATGCCCCAGGTTTCAATAGACGTGCTTGTTGAAAGCGCGCGTAAAGGTTTACTAGTTAGCTTTCCCACTGATACAGTTCCCGCACTTGCTGTAAAGCCAGAAAATGCTGCTAATATTTATACAGCGAAGCAACGTAGTTTGGATAAACCTTTAATATTGATGGCAGCGAGCGCACAGGAATTATGGAATTTTGTTACGGGTAGCGATGCGGAGTTGGAAATTTGGCGCCATGTTGCAGCGAAATATTTGCCCGGTGCGTTGACGATGGTGTTGCCTACAAACGCCAATATTGCTAGAACTATGAATCCTAATGACCCAACAACAATTGGTGTACGAGTACCAGCTAGTACAATAGCTCGTTCTATTTTGCAGCAAACAAGTCCTCTTGCAACTACAAGCGCGAATCTTTCTGGTCAAAGCGCTTTGCTAACTATGGCAGAAATATCAGCCCAATTTCCACAGGTAATGACATTACTTGAAGAATACCAAGATACGACAAGTGCTATGGGAATACCCTCAACTGTTGCAAAATGGACTGGAGACAACTGGCAGATTTTGCGACAAGGTGCCGTTAAATTTGATTGTGAGATTTGATTGAGAACTACCGCTTTTTAGTAAAATATTAGTGAAATATTACTGATTTTTTAATAATATTAATATATATTTAAAAACAAAAATAAAAGCAAAAAATTATGGATTGGAGTAATTGGATATATTTAGCGGTGGGACTGGTAATTGGCGCTCTTATAGGTAGTTTGTTCGCATCATCAAAGTCAGTATCAAGAAAGTTAGTGTCAAGCTCAGAAAACATTTCATTAAAAGACTTTTTGCCAAATCAAGACGAAGTACAAAAGCTTTTAGAAGAAATTAAGCATTCGGCTTTAGCATATAATTTGGCTACTGAAATGAGCCAGTTTAAAGCTGGTTTTTTAGCACGTACAACACATGTTCTACGCTCCCCTTTAAACGGTTTGATTGGCTTGCACCAGTTGATTTTGTCTGATTTATGTGAAAATCCAGAAGAAGAGCGAGAATTTATCGCTCAAGCTCATGAGCGAGCATTAAAACTTTTAAAGCTAATTGACGAAATACTCAATGTCGCGCGCGTAGAACGGGGTACTAACCGTATAAATATCCAACCCCAACCTCTAAGCGAACTATTACAAGAAACTCATGATTTAACATACATGCTGGCAGAAAATCGTAATTACCCATTCGAGATTGTACTGCCAGAATCAGAAATCTATGTGCTTACAGATAATAGATGGCTACGCCAAGTATTAATTAATTTAATCGAAACTACAGTTGCGACTATGGAAACGCAAATGGAAGAAGGCAGAATTTCCATTTGTGCAACAGGCGACACTACTAGCAAATATGCTTATATTTGGTTAGACGTACCAGCTTATGCGTTTCCAGATACCGAAGCAGTAGATTTAATGACTGTTGAAGTTAAGCAACAAACAGCGCTTGCAGAACCTGTATCACCAGGTATGAAATTACTCCTGGGAATTACTGTACTCGAAGTTCTCGGAGGCAAACTGGAAATTGTTCCTTACCCCAACAGCAGTACTACTCAACCGACAATTAGATTACAAATTTCTATCCCCCTAGCGCTTCCTGAAACTGTACTTGCTCATGCAGCAAATTAAAGTGGGATTGGTTGTGTATAACCATTGTTGTTGTGGTATTTTTTTCAAAACCAATTTTTTCGTAAAATCCTTGTCGATGAGTTGTCATCAAGTAGGTACGCTCGACTCGGCTTAATTTTGGATGACTCAAAACCGTTTCTACCAACTTACTGCCAAGCCCTTGAGAGCGATATTCTGGATGAATTACTACGTCCCAAATTGTAGCCCGATATACACCGTCTGAAGTTGCTCTCGCAAAACCAATCAATCTGTCTCCGTCTCTAACTGTAATCACTGGTTCACTATTGTCAACCGCAATACTTAAATCCTCAATACTGCGCTTTTGTGCCCAAAATGCAGCTATCTCAAATAACGCGCGTAATTGATTTAGGTCTAAATCTGATTTACGGTCGCTAAATTGGATGTGAGCATTATTCATCGATAATACCACCACAATTGTTACTAACTTTACTTGCTTTACGGTTCGGATTCTGTGAATGTTTCCCAGAATACACCTACGGCTACTATTTTAATAATTTATATATAAAAGTATGAACAAATGTTAAGATTTAATGACATTTGTCTACAATAAGTAAAATCACTCTAGTGCAACAAGGCAAAAGTCAAAAGGAAAAAGAAAGAAACCTTATTTTACATGCTTTCCGAGCTTTTATAACTGGTAAGTTCTTTTAGCCATGCTGTACTAGTATCCACTTCCATAGAGGATGGGATATTCCTTGTTCTCGAATTAGAAAAACTTGTTTTTCGAGACGTTCTCTATCGCGCTTAGGTAAACCAAATAAAATATTTCGGCTTTGCCAGACTAGTACTGCTACTGTCATGCCGATAACTAGTGCTAAACCTAGAGTTGCAAGCGGGTGGAAATAAAGACCATAGCGGACAGCTACCCATGTAAAGTACTGGTGCCATAAAGCAATTTCTCCTCGTAGGTTCCATATAGAGATTGGTGTAATCACAACCCATAAACAAGCAACAAATAACCATCGAGCGTAAACAGTAAGTCGATGTAGTTTTTGCACTTGTGCCTCGAAAACAGGGTCTTTTTCAGGATTTTGCATGAAATAGGGAATAGTGAGAGTCCGAGTGTGAGAGAGTGGGAATGTGTAGGAAAGTTTGTTTCTCTCCTTCCCACTCTCTGCTAAGGAGCTTTAAATTTTCAGTTTTGTGTCTTAAGCAGTTTGGGGAGGAAGTTGCTTTATTGTTCTTTGCCTCCACCAAGTTAGAAGAGTACTTGCGATAAAGATGCTTGAATAAGCTCCCATCGTAAAGCCTACAATTAAAGACAAAGAAAAGACTTTAAGCGTTTCACCACCAAATAGGAAAATTGCAAACAGCGTAAGTAATGTTGTTAGAGTCGTGTTGATTGAGCGTGCGAGTGTTTGATCTACTGCATCATCAACAATTTCCTCGATAGGACGGTTGGAATTAATTTGCGCTGTTTCGCGAATTCGGTCGTAAATTACCACTGTGTCGTTAACTGAGAAACCAACAATCGTTAATAAAGCGACAACGAATAAGCTGTCTACCTCAGTACCAACAAAACCCAGTATTGAGAATACACCTATTGTAATTAATACATCGTGAAACAGAGCGACGATTGCAAATACCGCATAATCCCACTGAAAACGAATTCTTAAGTAAATTAATATACCAAGAAGTGACAAAAATAGAGCAGTTAAACCGGAGGTAAATAGTTCTCTTCCGAGAGTTGGACCAACAGTATCAATTGACTTTTTTTGTGGGTCAAAGGCGCCTATTTTTTCAGAGAGTGCATTTTCGAGTTGGGTGCGCTGTTCAGGACTTAAGTCTTTCGAGCGAATTGAGATACCGTTTTCTTGTCCTGTTTGTTTATCGGTAATCAGCTGAATACTGGCATCGGCGAGTCCTTTGCTTTTAGCAATGTCACGCACAGCGTTGATATCAATCGGTTTATCACAGTTTCCAGGTATTGTGCAGTCCCTTTCTAACTGTAAGCGCGTACCACCGATAAAATCTAAACCAGGACGTAGAGGCGCCTTAATTTGAGGGTTAAAGGTGGAAATGACCATCGAGATTATACCGATGATAATTAAAGCAGAAGAAATACCCCACCACAGCGACCGCCTTTTGTTTACAGCTAGTTTCATCTTGCAACCTCCGCTTTGGACGCTGGTGCCAAGTTAGGGCAGAAATATTCTGGTTTCTTCAATCCGGGAATTCCTATCACCAAAAACATAAAAGTGCGACTACACGTAACTGCTGTAAACATACTAACAAGTACTCCTATACCCAAGGTTACAGCAAAGCCTTTGACTAAACCGGAACCAAAAATAAACAGGAACAAGCAGGCAATCCAGGTTGTAACATTACCATCTAAAATACTGGAAAAAGCTCGATAAAAGCCTGATTCAACAGAACGGTACAAAGTTTTACCTGCCTGCAATTCTTCGCGCGTCCGTTCAAAGATTAAAACGTTGGCATCAACTGCCATCCCAATACTGAGAACGAAGCCAGCGATACCAGGTAATGTTATCGTCACTTGCAACAAACCAAAAGCAGCCCAGGAAAGTAAAGCGTAAATGATTAATGCAATATCCGCCAAAATACCTGGTAGTCTATAGTACAGTGCCATAAATACTAGTACAAGAGTCAAACCACCAATACCAGCATAAATACTGCTTTGAATACTGTCCTTACCAAGGGTGGCGCCAACTGTTCGGTTTTCGACGATTGCCACAGGTACAGGCAAGGCGCCGCCCCGTAACTGTATACCCAAACCGTTAGCTTCTTGTGCAGTGAAAGTACCAGTAATTACCGCATTACCGCCAGTAATACCAGTTGCAGCAAATTGGGCGTTGACACTTGGATAGCTGATGATAGCATTATCTAGAAAAATACCAATAGTACGCCCAGTTCCTGCTAGTTCTTTTGTAATTTGAGCAAACAGTTCACCACCTTGTTGGTTGAAGCTGATTGCGACTTCCCAGTTATTACCTTGGGTGGGTGTACCTTGGGCATCCTTGAGAAATTTACCGCTCAGTGGGGGGTTAGTACTTTCAAATAATTCTGCTATGGCTTGGTCATTTTTGAGCAAATCTGCTTGAACTTTAGCAATTGCGGCTTCGTCTTTACTTTTACGTGCCTGCTCAAGTTTTGCCTTTAACTCGTTACGCGAGCCGACAAAAGCAAAAAATTGTGTTTCCGTACCAGGTTTTTGTTTGCGAAACTCTAATTGTGCGGTTCCACCCAAAACTTTCTCAGCTTGTTCAGGGTCTTTAACTCCTGGAAGTTGAACTAGAATCTTATCATTGCCAGCTTTTTGAACTACTGCTTCGGAAACACCTAAACCGTTAATCCGTCCTTCAATAACTTTGAGAACAGCTTCAAGTTCACGTTCGGTGATTGTTTTTATTTCCGGTGTAGTTTTGACTTGGATAGTAAGTTGCGAACCTCCCTGTAAATCGAGACCAAGGGGTACACGTAAACCAGGAGTGGCAATCACCGCGATGGCGGCAATTACCATAACAATAATTAGGGCTAATAGCGATTGCTGTCTTTGCATACCATAACGGGAGTGCGACAAACGCTATAATAACGCTCTTTTAACCAGTTATGAGTAATAAGTGCGTGCGCTCGTGCTGAGTAGGAAATAACTCTTAACGAGCGCACGAGCGCACGAGCGCACTTTACACTCGTAATGTCATCATTTTCTCGACGGCTTCGACAATTTGTTCGGGTTGTACGATAGTTAAGCGTTCTAAAGCGCCGTTGTAAGGAGTTGGAATATCCTGTGAAGATAGTCGCAATACTGGCGCGTCCAATTCATCGAACAAGCGGTCATTAATAGAAGCTGTTAATTCGGCGCCTATACCCCCTGTTCGCATACACTCTTCGACAATAATTACACGGTGAGTTTTGCGTACTGATGCACCAATAGTATCAAAATCTAAAGGTTTGAGCGAAATCAAATCGATGATTTCGGGGTCAAAACCTTGTTTTTCTATATTTTTTACGGCTTGCAAGACGTGGTGACGCATCCGTGAATAAGTAAGGATTGTTACATCTTTACCTGGACGTACAATTTCGGCTTTATCGAGTGGCAAGACGTATTCCTGTTCTGGCAGGTTTTCTTTTAAGTTGTAAAGCAATACGTGTTCAAAAAACAGTACTGGGTTATCGTCACGAATTGCAGCTTTGAGAAGTCCCTTGGCATTATAGGGAGTTGAGCAAGCAACAATTTTTAATCCGGGTACAGCTTGAAAGTAAGCTTCCAAACGTTGTGAGTGTTCTGCACCTAACTGGCGCCCAACCCCACCAGGCCCACGAATCACCATTGGGATTTTAAAATTTCCACCAGAGGTGTAGCGTAACATCCCAGCGTTATTTGAAATTTGGTTGAATGCAAGGAGCAGAAATCCCATGTTCATACCCTCGATGATTGGTCGTAAACCCGTCATCGCGGCGCCGACTGCGATACCAGTAAAACTGTTTTCTGCAATAGGAGTATCTAGAACACGCAGTTCCCCATACTTTTTGTATAGGTCTTTAGTTACTTTATAAGAGCCGCCGTAGTGTCCTACGTCCTCTCCAAGAACAAATACAGTGTTATCACGCGCCATTTCCTCATCAATGGCTTCCCGCAGAGCGTTGAAGAATAATGTTTCTGCCATTAGACCTTAAATACAACTAAAGTTAATTGAATCTTATCGTGCCTGGGGAGCAAATACCGTAACAAATGCACTCGCCCTATCAACATCAACTCTTTATTTGCACTCCTGAATCCTACTTCCCTTATATGGCACCTATTTTTTACAAAAATTAATATGAGTATAAATGCTATTTGTAATATAATTAATTATAGCAAAAGAGACGGTGGCTCCTATTCTACCTAGAATCGCGCTACCGTCTTCGAAACAAAAAATACAATATACCTACTATGATGACACAACTTCAGGGAATTAGCACTACCGGTTTTTCTTCTGTCAGTTCTTTTACAGCGTTTCAAGCCGAATATAACGAGTATGTATCCTTTTTATCTGGTGTGTTTTACCCAACACCAGGTAGCAGTGCAGTTTTTGGAAGCACGGTAAGAATTCTGCAATTTTCCTTCTGGCTCAAGGAGCAGAAAGCTATATTGTCAAGAGAAGATTTCAATAAATTATTGACCGATTTAAATTGGAAAGGCGAGGAAAAGAAATATCTGAAAATCGCTTCCTGTTTTGATGGAATTGATCCATATAAGCTAGAGCAAGTTGAACCACGTACTATTTTTCTACTGGCTTTGAATTCCAAGAAGTATCAGCCAGTTATTGCACAAATACGGGCAAGAGCCATAGTTACTCAAGATTTTGTCCGTAGTCAGATAAAATTACATCGTAAGCCTAGAGTTGCTAAACAAAATCAAAAACCCTCAATTTGGCGCCCAACAATTGAAGGTGGTACGAGATACGCGCAAATTCCGCCAATTCATGAAGAAGATCAATTGACTGGAAAAAGAATACAAAAGTTTGTAG
Organism: Calothrix sp. CBUCES-K 9914; assembly: GCF_059640475.1. Classification (NCBI taxonomy): domain Bacteria; kingdom Bacillati; phylum Cyanobacteriota; class Cyanophyceae; order Nostocales; family Calotrichaceae; genus Calothrix; species Calothrix sp. CBUCES-K 9914. Next base: position 14,348 of record NZ_JBXXZH010000150.1, on the reverse strand, counting down.
ATACCTATGGTTTAAGTATTCAAGCTGTCATCAGAAAAGGTATGGAGGTTCTGGAAGTTTGCGAAGAAAATGGATTATCATTTTTTGCCTTGGAGCAACAGGCGCCATCTCAATTTCTTGAAATATTAAGTCCCATTGCTGTCACTGTAATATCAACTCCAGTTACACAGGCAGCGACTAATAGCTACGAGGTTGTAGAGTCTCCTGTTTTCTTTGAACCTGTTTATTTTGAGTATTCAGACTCTGCTGAGGATAATAATTGCAGCGTTATAGTAGAGGAAAATGTAACCGTTCAGGAGGGCGCCTCTATCAAGTTGGAAGTAGAGAAACATCCAGTTGATTTACTTGTCGAAATACTTCAAACTGCAAATTATTGGCGAGAAATTAGCGAAGTTTCAAAAACTTATGAAGAGTATAAGCAACAAGCTTGGGATTTACTAACGCCTTTAGAACAGCGTCGGGTTATTTCAATAACGCCACTTGAAGTGCAAAAGTTGTCACATGCGAAAAGAACTGGTTTAATAGTTGATTTTTCTGAGTTGAGAGAAGGGGTTTATCAAGTACAATGTCAAGGTAGTTCTTTTCTGGAAATAGTTAATCAACAGAGAGTAGATTATTTTTTGGCTCGATTATGAAATTTAGTTCTCTTTGAGATTCCCGACTTATTAAAAAAAGTCGGAAATCTGGGAATCTGACTACTATTACAAGCTTTTTACAGATAAATTTTTAGGTTTGTAATTGGCGCCTAGTTTGTTTGCACAGAATCCTACTTGGTCAAATATTTGACCTGGTTGGAGAGTTTTAGCCCAATCTAAAGGTGTTACTGTAAATTTTTTACCCAATGCGACAAAATTACCGTTCCAAGCTTGGGTTATTGTTGCTTGGTTAAGTTCAAACTCGAATTGCCAGTTGTTAATGGTAGTCGTTCCGATATTTTTTATTCGGAAATCAACACAAAATCCTGTGTCCCAATCTGATTTAACTATTAACTCAATTGTTAACTGTGATTGTTCTTGACTAGTGGTCTATGTCATAAGTTTTGGTAGTATATAAAATAATCCGTAGGTTAGGCATCTTGCCTGACCTACGCACAGGCGAGACACCTATGCTACAAACCCCCCAAAACTAATGATACGAACCACTAGTTGCCAGCGTAATTGAAGATTTTAGCTATATTCTCTCAAAAAATAAATTTCTCTGTGCGCTCTGTGTCTCTGTGGTAATAAATCAGAATTTCACAAGCAAGATATCACAGGCAGGATGCCTGTGCTACATGTTAACTAATATAGAACTGGGGTATCAGCCATTGAAATAACTTGAGAAGCTTGAGAGACAGGAGTATCAGGAAAGCGTCTAGGTCTTCCGGGTTTACGCTTATGTCGTTGGTTGATTGATTTTTCGCTTGCTGCGGCTAATTCTTCGGGGGTACATTTAAATAATCGCAGTGCGTCTAAATATTTTTTTGGAGTCATTGTTGGTTCAGTGCGTCCAGCTTCCCAGTTACGAACGCTCGTCTCGCTTATTGCAAGTCTGAAGGCTACTTCTGCACGACTTAACCCTGCCCGTTCTCTCAGAACTTGCATATCCATATCCGAATGCTCCCTTTTATTACTATAGATTTACCTGATTTCACTTCAAAAATTGGCTATTTACTTCTAGCCATCTTTAGTATCTACCTAGTTGAGGTAGTATACATAATATGTTTTAATGACTAAGATATTATTTAGCCTAAATTTGAAAAATAGAATTAATTAAACATTGACAGCACAAAGTGGACAGATGTTCTATGACAAGACATCATTTGACGAACATCGTTAACCAAAATGTGTTGTATCTAACTATATTATTTCATATACTATTACAGTGTCATCTGCAAGGCGGGTAGGTAATATCTCAGTTACCGAATTTGTACGTCTATATATAGATGTTTAAATAGTTAGTGCGCTCGGCAAGAGGCGCCATACACAACGTCCCCACACAAGCGCACTTTTTCAACAGACGTGATAAATCACATCTCTACGAGCGCACGAGCGCACTTTTAACTCAACCAACGCGCGGCATCTTTAGCATGATAGGTTAATATCAAGTCTGCACCCGCGCGCTTGAAGCCTGTTAAAGTTTCCATGACTACACGCTGTTCGTCAATCCAACCGTTTAATGCGGCTGCTTTTACCATTGAGTACTCGCCGGAAACATTATAAGCTGCAACAGGTAGGTTGCTTGCTTCTTTGACGCGCCAAATAATATCCATGTACGCTAAAGCTGGTTTGACCATTAGCATATCGGCGCCTTCAGCAATGTCCAATTCAATTTCTTTCATTGCTTCGCGGGCGTTACCTGGGTCCATTTGATAGGTTCTACGGTCGCCAAATTGCGGCGCTGACTCGGCAGCATCACGGAATGGACCGTAGTAAGCTGATGCGTATTTTACAGCGTAGGATAAAATCGGTGTGTCTTGAAAACCAGCTTCATCTAAACCACTACGTATTGCTTGCACAAAACCATCCATCATTCCCGAAGGAGCAATAATGTCGGCGCCAGCATTGACTTGAGAAACTGCTGTCTTCTTGAGTAACTCCAATGTTGGGTCATTTAAAACTCTTCCTGTTAAATCACCAACTTCCAAGTAACCACAGTGACCGTGACTAGTATACTCACACAAACAGGTGTCAGCAATTACAATCAATTCGGGGACAGCGGATTTTACTGCTGTTGCAGCTTTTTGTATCATGCCACAATCGTGCCATGCCCCTGTCGCATCTACATCTTTATCGGCAGGAATACCAAACAATATAATTGCTGGGATCCCTAAATCATAAACCTCTTTAGCTTCCTCAACAATTTTATCCACCGAAAGCTGGTAGACTCCCGGCATCGATCTAACTTCTTTTGCTATCCCGGAACCTGGTACAGCAAATAATGGATATATAAAATCGTTCGTTGTTAAAACTGTCTCACGTACCATTCGACGTAGTTGAGAATGATTACGCAAGCGGCGAGGGCGATGAGTAGGAAACATAAAGTTATATAAACTGAGTTAAAGAGTGGATGGACAATTATCAAAGCGTCACAAACTGAGGTCAAAAGTATACGTCAGTGAAGCACACTGAAAAGTAGCGCTTAACTGTCCTCTGCCCTGCTGCTGCTTTTTTGTAGTGTGGGGCAATTTTGTATTTTACAGCCCAAACGACCGTCTATTTCATCGAATTGGTGGGAAAATATTGTTAATTATTGTTAAATATAATTATTAAATATGCTTAAATCCCCGCGCGGTTGTCGAAACTTCATTAAAAAATTAGTTTCAACTCGTAGTTATAGCTTGCTCGCACGCGGGGAATGATGCCTGGTTATTGGCTATTGCTACAAGCAGAAATGTTACAACTGAAACGCATCAAAAGACTTCTGCTTATGAAGAGTGTTAAATTAAACGGAAGATAAAAGGATAGCGGAAAGGTTTTGTGGTGTCGCTCAAAACATAGAATAGTGCTAAAACTGTTAGACCCCAGTGTATAAAGAACCCTATACCCGCAAGCGGTACAAGTACACCCCAAGTCATAGCTACCAATATGCCAATTATAAATCCATAGACCCAGACGTTGATGTGAAAGTTGATAGATTCTTTTGCGTTTTCTCTGACAACTGGGTCATCGCTGACAAAAGTGATAAAAATAGGTATGCCAACAGAAACTAACGTAGTGCTGAAAAAAATCGCGCCGTGACACAGTGCTGATAGCAGCTTTCGTTTATCCGTGTCGTACATCCCGAAGAACTCCATGTTAATTGCAATGCGGTAATATAGCTGTCCAACTTAATTTGTCATGACAAATAATTAAATCACGTTGGGATTGCTATATAAAGACCCTATCATGACATTTGTTGCCTTAAGATTAAAAGTCCAGTCTCCAATCAAAAAAGTTAGATTAAATTTAGTAAGAGCAAGCAAGTACATTTATGTCAACTGAACTACAGACAGAAATTAGTCAAGCTGTTGAACGGCGCCGAAATTTTGCAATTATTTCTCACCCCGATGCTGGTAAAACAACGCTGACCGAAAAGCTTTTGCTGTACGGAGGTGCTATTCATGAAGCTGGCGCCGTGAAAGCACGACGCACTCAACGTAAGGCAACATCAGACTGGATGGCAATGGAACAACAACGGGGTATTTCAATAACCTCAACTGTGCTACAGTTTGAATATAGCGAGTGCCAAATAAATTTACTCGATACCCCTGGACACCAAGATTTTAGCGAAGATACATATCGGACTTTAGCAGCAGCCGATAACGCTGTTATGTTGATTGACGTTGCAAAGGGTTTGGAGCCACAAACGCGAAAGTTATTCGAGGTCTGCAAACTACGCGGAATACCAATTTTTACATTTATTAACAAACTTGACCGTCCGGGACGCGAACCAATAGATTTACTCGATGAGATTGAACAAGAGTTAGGGTTACAAACTTATGCTGTAAACTGGCCTATTGGTATGGGTGACAGGTTTAAAGGAGTTTACGACCGCTCACTAGGACAAATACATTTGTTTGAACGCACTGCCCACGGTAGTCGCGAAGCTCAAGATACTGTTGTTGACAGGAGCGATACTCGCATTGAAGAGTTGCTCGAGCAAGATTTATATTACCAATTGAAAAATGATTTAGAACTGCTTGATGGGGTAGGACCTGAGTTGGATTTAGAACTAGTCCACGCAGGTAAAATGACACCCGTATTTTTTGGTAGTGCGATGACCAACTTTGGCGTTGAATTATTCTTGAAAAATTTCTTAGAGTATGCTCTAAAACCCGGTTCTCATAATAGTAATATCGGGAACATAGAACCAACATATCCAGAATTTTCAGGCTTTGTGTTCAAACTACAGGCGAATATGGATCCAAAACATCGCGACCGTATTGCCTTCGTCCGAGTTTGTACGGGTAGGTTTGAAAAAGATATGACGGTAAATCATGCCCGTACTGGAAAAGCTGTGCGGTTATCGCGTCCGCAAAAGCTTTTTGCTCAAGAGCGTGAGTCGATAGACGAAGCATATGCGGGTGATGTAATTGGTTTGAATAATCCTGGCGTTTTCGCAATTGGCGATACAATTTACACTGGGCAAAAAATCGAATTTGAAGGTATTCCTTATTTCTCACCAGAGTTGTTTGCCGTTTTACGAAACCCAAATCCTTCTAAATTCAAGCAATTTCAAAAAGGTGTTTCAGAATTGCGCGAAGAAGGAGCTGTTCAAATTATGTACTATACCGATGAAGCCAAGCGTGACCCAATTTTAGCTGCTGTTGGTCAGTTGCAATTTGAGGTGGTGCAATTCCGTCTACAAAATGAATATGGAGTAGAAACTTCGCTTGATTTATTACCTTACAGCGTCGCGCGTTGGGTTAATGGTGGTTGGGAAGCACTCGAAAAAATCGGACGTTTATTTAATACTACTACCGTTAGAGATAGCATGGGGCGCCCAGTTCTATTGTTCCGCAACGAATGGAACCTAGGACAACTTTTACAAGACCATCCAGATTTAATATTGAGTGCAATTGCACCAGTATCCTCCGCACAACAATCAATCACAGGTTGATCAGAACTTGGGGAGTATTCCCCTGTTCTAACCTACCAGAAACAGCCGGGAAACCTTATGTCAACAGAATCAAAATCCTCTTTGGAAGATGGGTTAGCTGCGCTCAAAAGTGGAGACTACCAAACCGCTAAAACCATTTTGGAAACTGTTGCAGTATCCGATAGTTCACAGCGCGCAGTCCAAGCTCAAATTGGGTTAGTTGTTGCTTACGCCAAAACTGGTGATATAGCGGGTGCAATGACTCTCTCGGAAATTCTCGCCCAAAGCAATAACCCACAAATTCAAGAATGGGCAAACCGTTCATTAGAAGAGTTACTCAAACGTAACCGTATCGATATTAAGGCACGTATTGACGAACAAAATATTACGGGTTTTCTCGCTTTTGAAGATTTTAGTAAAGATTCTAATCAAGATTTTAATAAAGACTCTAATACTCCTACACAACAAATATCTCACAACGAATCAGAAGTTTTATCAGATAATACAGATACAGATAATACTAATATCAGCGCTAGCAGTAATATAGTACCAGTCAAGTCGAATAAACTGCCAACAATTCACTGGCGCCGTAGTGGACGTGCAAAAACCTGGGCATTGCAAAAACTAAATTTGCTGCCATTACGATTATTAACAGCAGGAAGTTTCGTCGCGTTGTTTTGGGTATTGCGCGTAATTTTGGTTTTTGTAATGTCAACCATCAATAATATATTAGTTTGGCTGCCATTTTTTGAGCCGATACAACTTTTATACCAAGACCCAACGGTATTTTTGTTGATATTACTGCTTATACTGACTGCATTATCTCCGTGGCTACTCGATAAATTGCTTGCTTCATGGTATGGTATACGGCATTTGGACACGATGGCACTTGATTTACATAGTGCTGAAGCAGTTCGAGTTCTGAAGAGATTTGATACACAGCGTCGCTCCAAAACTCAAATTAAAATTTTGCCAATTGCGGCGCCGATTGTGTTTGCATACGGGAATATTCCAAAAACGACTCGTATTGTCGTTAGTCAGGGATTGTTACAGCAGTTAACAGATGATGAAATTGCGGCAATTTACGCGCTTCAGTTAGGACATGCGACTCATTGGGATATGAGCGTGATGTCGTTAGTACTATTAGTGACAATTCCTATTTATAAACTATATCAGCAAGTTTCTTTAGGGGGAGACAGAAGTAACGCGCGCGGTATCCAGCTTGTATCTGTATTGATATCGAGTTTGATTTACTGTACTTGGTGTTTATGTACTGGATGTGGAATTGTCCTATCTCAGGTTCGACTTTATTATGCAGACCTTTTTGCCACTAACTTTACAGGCAACCCTAATGGTCTTACCCGCGCTTTACTCAAAATTACTATTGGTATTGCCAATGATATTCATAAACAAGAACAAACGAACTGGCAATTAGAAAGTTTGAATATAAGTTTACCAGTTGGGTTTAAGCAGAGTATAGCTTTGGGAAGTTTGGCGCCGCATGTGACTTTTGAATCGCTGTTAATGTGGGATTATCTTAATCCTTACCGTTATTGGTTCACTGTAAATAATACACATCCTTTGATTGGCGACCGTATTCAAAGATTATTGAGGATTGTACGTCACTGGCACCTAGAAAAAGAACTGGACATCGAATCAAATCGTTCTCACAAAGTTAGAAAACAACTTATTGGGTTGCAACTTGCACCATTTTTAGGAATTCCGACTGGTTTCGCGTTTGCTTTTCTCATCGGTTTTGTTTGGCAGCTGCTATACGCGCTCAAAATTCTTAACCTAAAATGGATATATGATGATTGGCACTTTGTCATGGGTTGCATTGCCATTGGTTTTAGTATTGGTACTTTAATTCGAGTTAACACGTTCTTTGTCGAACTAAAACGTACAGACAACTTGCAAACTCACGAGCATTTACCAACTTTACTCAATAATCCTGCTGCAATTGGGATTGATAGTACTGGAGTGCGGCTCAAAGGAAAAATTCTCGGTCGTCAGGGAATTGCTAATAGCTTAGGACAAGACTTGATACTTCAAACGAACACAGCGTCAATTAAAATGCATCATGTTTCATTTGGACAAACAGTCAACCCCCAAGATTTTATTGGCAGACAAGTAACTGTTACAGGTTGGTTACGACGAGGGGCTACACCTTGGCTTGACATTCAATCGCTTCAAACACAAACTGGTAAAACAATCAATGGTATGCATCCAATTTGGTCTACTGTTATTGCTGTTGCCTTTCAAGCATGGGGCGCCTACATCTTGCTACTGGGGTAATTGTCACAGTTTGTGTACTTGTTTTTTGTTCGATAGTAAATTTTTATTGCGTTTTTTAGTCGAAGAATGTTAAGTTTTCTTAAAAGCAACAACGTTATCAGAACAAGTTGGCGCGTTTTGGCGCGTTATATATTGCGAAGGTGGCGAAAATTAGTCTGTATGAATGATTTTTATCCCCCAAAACAGCAATTTATCGACCAGCGCTCGGCTTGGTTTTGGCTTTGTGCCTATCTTATGGCGGAAAAAATGTAATTTATGTTACGATATTTATATATCGCAATGAAAATGTATGCTTTGAGGTAGCTACATAGAGCAGGGCGTGATAATCTAAAAAATGGTGTTTGATTTTGAGTGTAAAGGCATTAAATGAGTTTATAGTGACAGGAATAAAGTTGTAAAATAAAAAGCTCTTACAATAAGCGAAATTTTTGGCGCTTGTACGCTCTTGTATTATATAAGCTTCACTCTGCGGAAAGACTGTATTTTATAGGATGACAGTTTTAAGTACAAAAATTGGTTGCTGTGCTGGTGTTCATGAATGGCATCTGTATTTAACCGTTCGCGCCTGGAATGATTTCTACCTAGTTTTATTTATTCCGTGATTGGAGGTATTGTTCATGTCTGTTCGCCTTTATATAGGCAATTTGCCAAAAGAAGAAATTGACCGTCAGGATTTGCAAGCTGTGTTTGCCGCTGAAGGTGATGCTGTTACAACCAAGCTGATCAAAGACCGAAAGACGGGTAAATGCCGTGGTTTCGGTTTTTTAACGGTTAATAATGATGACCAAGCTGACTCAATTATTGAAAAATATAACGGTCAGATGTTCAAAGATTCTCCGATTAAACTTGAAAAAGCTTTACCTCGAACAAAAGGTGACGAAGGTGAAGAACAGCCGCAGTCAACTGTGGCGCCACCAATTAAGGAGAAAAAAGAGGGTGGTAATCAAGTTGCGGCCAGCAGTGGTGGTGGCAGCAGAGAAGGTGGGCGTAAAAGCTCGAAGAAATCACGTCGTGGTGGTAGCAACAGCGGTTCTAGAGAAACCGTATCTACAACTTCCTCTGACTCCGATGCTATTCGTCCAGACCCACGTTGGGCAGCTCAGTTGGAAACACTTAAACAACGTCTTGCTGCACAAACTACCAATTAACTTGTACCATGAAGATTAGAAATTAAAAATCAAGCTAATTGGTTTTTAATTTTTAATTTCTCTGATTTTGTTAAAATCATCTGAAGCACTAAATCTCTGTTCTTAAAAAATTGAAGTGTTGTGTGTTGGGAAAGCGCTCGAATTCGAGCGTCCAACTTCAATTTTATTTTTGATGTACCGCCGAGGTGGCGCCAGTCGTTTTTCGAGATTATTGAGTTATTACTTTTAGAATTTGACGTTAATTATTTACAGTTCTATTAATCGCTACATTCATTTACTCAGTATCTGTGTATTTTAATATACAAAATATTTATCTGTAAGATTCCCGACTTCGCAAAAGTTGTCGGGAATCTTAAAATCTGGCGTATAGAAAATTAATACTACTTTAGCTCCTTGACATAAGCATAAATTGCCTCACCATAGCAAGCTTGGTGTAGCACTTTATTCCTTATGTTAGATTGAATTTTCTTTTACAAATTGTAATTTAGCATATATATATGTTATCAAAAATATCAATTTTCTTTACTAAATGTAGCTCTTGTTACAAAAATGTACTGAACAAGCGTATAGTATAAACCCTAACAAAACATAAACATATCGTTAGTGTTATCAATATTATTAATAGCTGCAACTTTCGTAAGATTATTAATTATAGAGAGAATATTTATTGGCTTCAAATAGTAAGAGTTTATAGCGAAATATATAAAGAATAGTAAGAGAAGTTTAGAATACAGCTTAATTCTTAATTTAATTAAGAATTAAGCTGTATTTGCTATTATTAAAATTCGTGTAAAGGCATATACGATAAGGGTTATAAACACTATATATATATTTAGACATATCTCTAAAGCCATAAACAAACAATAATTTAAGTATAAAAAAAACAAATGGAATACTTACGAAAAGAAGCATATTTCTTAGAGGAGATGTGTAAAAATGTTGGCACCTGTAATTTATAATATTAATTATTAAACTTTCCACAGGTTGGGTTTTAGAAATAAACTTGCTCCCAGTTGAGTTACCTAAAACCTCCGTAACAAAAGAAACTAACAAATCTATGAACTCTAAAACAGAACGGCGCATCGCTTTAATTTCAGTCCACGGAGACCCAGCGATTGAAATTGGTAAAGAAGAGGCAGGAGGGCAAAACGTTTACGTGCGTAACGTAGGGGAAGCTCTAGCTCGACTCGGATGGCATGTTGATATGTATACGCGCAGAATTAGTGCAGCGCAAGAAGAAATCGTTCAACACACGCCAAATTGCAGAACAATTCGTTTCAGTGCAGGTGCATTAGAATTTGTTCCACGAGATGAGTTGTTTGGTTATTTGCCAGAGTTTATCGAGAAGTTTCTGAAGTTTCAGAAAGAGAATGGTTTAACCTATGAGTTAGTGCATACCAACTACTGGTTATCAAGTTGGGTAGGAATGCAGTTGAAGAAGAAAATAGGCTGTAAGCAAGTTCATACTTACCATTCTCTTGGCGCCGTTAAGTACGCAACAATAGATAATATTCCGACAATTGCAGAGAAGCGACTAGATGTAGAGCGTCAGTTATTGGAAACCGCAGAGCGTGTAGTAGCGACAAGTCCGCAAGAAAAAGCGCACATGCGTCAGTTGGTTTCAACGAAAGGAAATATAGATATTATTCCTTGTGGTACAGATACAAGAAGATTTGGTTCAGTGGATAGAGATACAGCAAGAGCGGCATTGGGAATTGAAACGGATGCAAAGCTAGTCTTGTATGTAGGTAGATTTGACCCACGTAAAGGAATTGAGACTTTAGTACGCGCGTTAGGAGAGTCAAAGTTTTATGGTGATGAGAAATTAAAAGTAATTATTGGTGGTGGTAGCGTTCCAGGTCAAAGTGATGGAATTGAACGCGACCGTATTGAAGGAATAGTTGATGAATTAGGACTACGTGGATGTACAACATTCGCAGGTCGTTTGAGTCAGGATATTCTACCAACCTATTATGCAGCGGCAGATGTATGTGTTGTTCCTAGTCATTATGAACCGTTTGGGTTAGTTGCAATTGAGGCAATGGCTAGCGGTACACCTGTGGTTGCTAGTGATGTTGGAGGACTTCAATTTACTGTTGTACCTGGTGAAACTGGTTTATTGGCGCCAGCACAAGATGTATCAGCATTTGCTTCATCTATTGACAAGATTCTAATTAATCCTGAATGGCGTGCAAAACTAGGGGAAGCAGCAAAAATTCGAGTTAGGAAGAAGTTCAGTTGGGATGGTGTAGCAGAGCAACTGAGTGAACTGTACGTTCAGTTAATTGAACAACCAGTTCCAGCAGTACTTGTAAAAGAGCCTGCATTATCCAAGTAAGTAAATTAATTACTATTTAACTAACAGTAGTGGGTAATCAATAATGATTACCCATGATTTTGTTTTGTATTTTGTAGTAAGGACTTTAGCCCTTCACTCTGTGTGTTATGGCGGTTCCTATTCAAATGAAGTACACTTCCGGACTCTAAGGGATGCCCGTTCCACAAGAGTATTACTAACTGTATAATTTAATTGTGTCACTTCAGTATTTATACACGAAAATTTTAAATTTTTATATTAAAGCAAATATTTAGTAAATCAAATACTTTTTAATCGACAGGTTTTTTTGTTTGTCTTAAGCTGTAAAACATGTAACCAAGCTTTTGCATTGCGATTTCTGAAAACATCGTAAATGTAACAGCTAGTTTTTCATATATAACACGTTGCACCTTGAACTACTCCGGGTTTCTTAAAAATCCGGTTTATTAAATAGTATAAAAATATGATGCGTTTTAATAAGTCTTTTAATCAGTGCAAGACATTACTTGTTCTGAGTGTAGCTGCAATTGGAATGATAGCGGCGCCAAGTTCTGCCAGCGCTTTTACTCTTGTTAATAGAAATAATCTTACTGACGACCAGTTTAACGCCTTACTTATAAACAGAGACTATACAGAGACTTTTGTGGCTGAAGGCCGCATGGGTAACAATGGTAATAGTGGAGACAGAGAATTTGGAATCAACAATCCTCTACTTCCAAATGGCAAAGGAGGTTTAACAGATGTGACTACAACTGCTGAAGGTCAGCGTATCTGGACAAGTGGTGAACTTGTTGATTTTAAACTTGAGTATGATGGTGCTTCTGTTAAATACACAGTTGGTGGACAATTAATTAGTAGTAGCGATAATTTCAAAGGAGGAGCTGCAACTGATATTTTCTTGCGGACTTCTGCCTCAAAAAAGACTGGTGATGGTGTCTCGACTTTAACAGATTTATTCTTGAATAAGGAAGCTATTGGTAAGAGTTTGATGTCAAAAGCTACAAGCACAGAAGATGATGCTGATTATCTTCAAATTAGCGGTATTACTACGCCCTTTACTTTAACTGGTAAATCGTCATTTACTTGGGCAGGAAATACAGCTACTAGTTCGAGACTTAGTTACCAAATCAAAGTTGTTAACGGTGGAACAACGAGTGTACCTGAACCTGGTACTGTTGCTGCTTTGATTGTAGCTTCCGGTATGGGTTTAGTTGGCGCCAAGCGTAAGAAGTAAGGCAGGGTAAGGTGGGCAGTGCCCCACCATACAATATCATTAAAAGCCAATATCTTTAAGCATTTCTAAATGTTTTTGTACTGGCGCCAAAGTATTAGCTGTTATCATTCCACTTGCGGCAACTGCTGGTAAACCAATACCTGGGAATGTAGAATCTCCACAGCATAGTAAATTAGGTAGAGGTGTTAGTGCTGATGGAAATAAGGCTTCACTTGCTCGAATAGCAGGGCCGTAAGAACCATTATGTCGTCGTAAGTAACGTTCATGCGTAAGTGGTGTACCTATTAATGTAACTTCGCAGCGCTCTTTGATATCTGGAATAATTCGTTCTAACGCTTGCCACATAATTTCCGCGCGCGCTTGCTTTTGCTGTTTATATTCTTCACTCTGTCTGTCCATACCCTGCCATAATTTATATGGCTCGTTACCTGGTGTGTAAACGTGAATAACGTGTTTTCCTGTTGGCGCCAGTGAAGGGTCTAATAATGATGGAATAGATATGAGTACAACATTTTGTTCTGCGGTAATGCCTAATTCCCAATCTTTAACGTATATATAATGACAAGCTAAGTCAGAGCGGATATGTGAAGCGTTGATACCCAGATGAAGATGCATGAAGCTATCACATTTGGGTGTTGCTTGTCTGTTAGAGCGATATTTTGCTGGTATGGCACCTTCGGGAATAAGTTTAAGTGTATCCCATACCGACGCATTTGAAATGACTTTACGTGCTTTTATAGTTTTACCGTTACGCAGTTGTACACCTGTTGCACGTTGGTTTTCGACAAGTACTTTTTCAACGTGAGCATTAAGCATTAACGTACCGTTATATTTTTGTAATCCTCTTACTAACGCTTCAACTAGCGCTCCGCTACCACCGATAGGGTAATCAAGTTTTGCGTTTGGATTGTACCAGTCGCTAAACATAAATGCAACTTCTGCTGCATTTGTACCATCAGCAGGTAATCCAGATAAGAGAAAACAAAGTAAGTTTAACCAATTACGAATAAAAGGGTCGCTGACAGTTTCGTTCATGATTCGCTCAAACGGCCCTGTGAGCTTGGTAATATTAGAGAAGTGACGCAACATTGTTGGAGCGAATTTTCCAACTGTCCGAATGGCGCCTAAATTCAAACGTAGCGATGCAGTTGGTAATGCTACAGCAGATGCAGCATATGGTTTCATGACGAGTTGTAGTTGGCGCCACTGAGCTACAACTTCTTCACCGCGAAACTTTTGTAATACTTCACAGAATTGTTCGGTGCCTACAGTTGTATCAAAATCACCTTCAGGTAAACAGCAGCCCCAAGTATCATAAGTTACACAAGGCAATTCTTCATCAATAGCTGCAAGTACTTGCTGGAGTGGGTTTGGTGAGGGACTATATGATAACCCGGAGTAAAGCGATGGTCCCGAATCAAACTTGAAACCGTTACGCTCGAAACCGTGAGCGGCGCCTCCTGGGATAGAATGGCTTTCGCAAACAATCACATTAAAGCCATATCTTGCTAATAGCGCAGCACAGCTTAAACCGCCAATACCGCTACCAATAACGACGATATCAGTATTTATATCAGCTAATTTTGTTTGGTTCACTTTAGATTAGTTGATGCAATTATTTATCTATAGTTTTAACACTCAAAGCGTCTCTACTAGAATTATGCGCCTAACACCAAAATTAATTTGAGAATGAATACAATTTTTACTTCACACTTTTATATATAATAGCCTTATACCAATTTAAAGTGAAGCTGCATAGAAAAGGGCTTCTAAAATAAAGTTATAAGAGGATACA